>CANHJJ010000087.1 GCA_947460565.1 Bacteroidota bacterium | reverse complement strand
TCAACAAAAAAACACGTATTTTTGTTCGAAAATTTACACGTGTTATGATAAGCAAACTAACATTGACAATAGATGACTCGGTAATATCTGTTGCAAAAAAATACGCTAAACAAAAAGGGAAAAGCCTATCTGCCATAGTGGAAAATTACCTTATGTCGATAAGCTCAAAAGAAATTAAAGAAGAAAGTATTTCACCTAGCATATTAAAACTGATGGGTGCTATTGAATTGCCCGAAAACTTTGACTATAAAAAAGAATTAAGGAAGGGTATTGCAAAAAAACATACATAATGAAAAGTATTTTCATCGACACTAATGTGATAATTGATTTCTTTGCTAACCGAAAACCCTTTTCGATAGAGGCTGCTATACTTTTTAATTATTCCTTTAATAAGAAAATTAATATTTATATCTCAGCCGTTTCATATAACAATATTTATTACATACTACGACAATCATGTTCGCATACGGAAACAATTAAAATGTTAACGGAACTAAATGAATGGACGGATACAGTAGAGGTTTCTAAAGACATCATAAACAAATCTCTTAAGTCGAATTTTAAAGACTTTGAAGATGCTATTCAATACAATTGCGCCAAATCTTTAAAAAAAATTGACTTCATTGTTACACGTGATACGAAAGACTTTAAAACAAGTTCAATACCAATACTTACACCCAACGAAGCCGTTACTGTAATCGAAAGTTCCTAAGGGTTCCATTGTGCAAAGTACTCGCAAGTGTTAGGTAAAGCGTCACTTGGGAGAATAGATAAACAAAGTTTGTATCTTTGGGTACCGAATTATCCTCAAAGTGAGTGCTGTGATTTGTCAAAATTCTACACTTGTATTTGGGGTAGAAAACACTATTTTTACAAAACAAAAATGTTCAATCAAAAGATACAAAAAAATGCGGTAAGAGTTGTTAGTCGCGCAAAAGCTGACGATGATGATATTTTATTTTGGCTGAATAAAACCCCTGCTGAACGACTAAGTGCATTAGAAGAAATACGTAAATCATACAACGATTGGGAATATGGAACTGAGCAACGATTTCAAAGAGTTTATAGAATTATTAAACGTAAATAAAGTTAAATATTTAGTTGTAGGTGGATACGCTGTGGGGTTTCACGGCCATCCTCGTTATACAAAAGACATTGACTTGTGGGTGCTTATGAATTCTAATAATGCATCAAATATTATAAAATCTGTAAAAGAATTTGGTTTTGAATCCTTAGGTCTAGAAGAAGAAGATTTTTTAAATTCAGATAATATAATTCAATTGGGCTTTCCTCCAAATAGAATTGATTTATTAACTGAAATAGCTGGTGTAGAATTTGAATCCTGCTATTCAAATAAATTAACAATAGAATTTGAAGGGGTAACCATTCCATTTATTTCTTTAAATGATTTAATTAAAAACAAGCAATCATCAGGAAGACTTCAAGATTTAGCCGATGCAGAAAAATTAGAGAAACTGAAAAAGCAAAAATATTAGGATTAAATCACCTTAAAAAACTCTAGAAAGTGCCAAGCAAAACCCTAATTCCACCTTGGATCCAGCGGGGCATTGGCAAGGTGCTCAAAGTCCTTGCCTAGATGTTTAACCAATACTCGCCACATATCTTCCAAATCATCTGTAAATAAAGTTTCTTTCTCACATTCACTCACCCACCAAGCCTTTTGTTCTATTTCTTCATCCAATTGCCCATCGGTCCAACCGCTGTAACCTACAAAAAATTTGAAATTCTCAGGACTAGCCAAACGATTATCAATAGCATCATTTACCGAATTGATATTTCCTCCCCAATACAGCCCTTCGCTAATTTCTTCGCTACCTTCAATAATGTCGCCACAAGTATGAATAAAATGAAGGGTATTTTGTTCTACTGGACCACCATAATACAATGGGAAATTATAGTTCAATAAATCGGGTACAAGCTCGTCAGTATAGATATTGAGCAAACGGTTTAGTACAAACCCTACCGCACCTTCATCACTATATTGACCAAGCAATATAACCGTGCGATTAAACTCAGGGTCGCTTAAAAAAGGCTCACTTATTAATATTCTACCTTTAGTTGGCAGCATTTTTTTCATTTATCTAATCTGTTTGTTAGGTCAAAAGTAATATTTATTTGTTCTAAAATATGCTTCATTATTGTTAATTTCGGGGCGCGTATGGAATCTTCAAATATCAACATTGCAGCTATCAGAAAGGATTATACCTTGAAGAGTTTTTCGGAAAGTGATTTATTGAAAAACCCTTTCGACCAATTTAGGGTTTGGTTTACCGAGGCCATTCATGCCGAAGTGAATGAACCCAATGCCATGACATTGGCTACGGTGAAGCCAGATGGCTGTCCCACGGCTCGCATAGTGCTATTAAAAGGACTTGAAGATGACTGCTTTGTTTTTTTTACAAACTACAGCAGCAACAAAGGGCAACAAATAGGCGTCAATAACAAAGTGGCTTTGGTTTTCTTTTGGCCCGAACTAGAGAGGCAAGTAAGAATTGAAGGAATAGCGGAAAAATTAGAAGACTATAAATCCGATGAATATTTCAAAAGCAGACCACTCGCAAGTCAGATTGGAGCGCATGCCTCACCTCAAAGTCAAGAGATTGAAAATAGGCAATATTTAGAAGATTTGGTAATAAAAATGGGTGAGCTTTTTTCAGAAAAACCCATTATCAGGCCAAATTTTTGGGGAGGTTTTAAGGTTACTGCCCATTCATTTGAATTTTGGCAAGGACGAAGCAGCCGCCTTCACGACCGATTTATATTCAGAAAGTCTAATAATGAGTGGCTTGCAAAAAGACTTGCACCTTAGTAACAATAAATTAATGCAGTATCATTAATTTGGTATTGTTTTTAATAACCATTTAGAACAAAAACGGATGATAAACATTGTATTGATTTTAGCTTCCTCTTTCATCATGAGTGTTTTTGCAATGCCTTCAATCATTACGATGGCCAAGCTTTTAGGATTATATGACAAGCCCAATAGTCGAAAACTACATACAACCAAAATCCCACGTTTGGGGGGCATTGGTATATTTGTTTCATTTTTATTGAGCATTTGGTTTGTTATACCAGACCAAAGTCTTCCCAATGCTCGCTTTTTGTATAGTGCCTTGCTTTTGCTTTTCTTCTCAGGATTGAAAGACGATATTGTTGTGATGTCGCCCATTAATAAGCTTCTAATACAATTGTTCGCAGCTAGTCTTATAACGATTGGACAGGGTATCACCATTGATCATTTTCATGGAATATTGGGCATTAATGAAATCACATATCCGGCCAGCATAACATTGAGTATTTTCACCATCATAGTTATTACCAATTCAATCAATCTTATTGATGGTGTGGATGGTCTGGCAGGGGGAATAGGTTTTATTACTGCTTTGGCATTTGCCCTTTGGTTTAATAATATTGGACAATCAGGTTTTGCTTTGATGGCATTTGCTTTATCAGGTGCCTTACTAGGCTTTTTACTTTTTAATTTCAATCCAGCCAAAATATTTATGGGGGATGCTGGGTCATTAACAGTAGGATTTTTACTCTCTATTTTCGCTATCAAATTTATATCCATCAACTCCCCTATTTCAAATTTCGAAAATAAAATTTTATCAGCACCCGCCATTGCAATTTCCATTTTGATTGTGCCCTTATACGACACATTGAGGGTATTTATCATAAGAACCATCAAGCGTAAATCTCCTTTTGTAGCCGACAGAAACCATGTTCATCATATCCTTTTAAAAATTGGTTTAAACCACAAAATGGTTTGCTACACGCTATATGCCATTAGTATTTTATTCGCTACCACAGCCATCTTAATTAAAGACAATCCAAGTTATATCGTTTTATCCATTATTGTTGGAATGGCATTGGTAGTAGGGCAATTACCAATATATTTATACAGACATCGCTTGGCAGATTTAGAGGTAGAGGAAAACATTATCAATTTTGAAAACGATATTAATCCTGCTAAAAATCAAAAAAAATAGGCCATGTCGTTTCATTTATGCGATTCACTAACTCAGGAAAAACTAGATCCAAACTACACAAACTTTCTTAGCCCTAAAGGCAACCTAATTAACCTGAAAAATAAACAGGACTTTGAGATAAATAGCAGTAAACATACTCTATGGAGATACAGAAAAGCTATACCCATTCAAAACGATAATTGCATCGTTTCGATGGATGAAGGCTATACAGCACTCACAAAAATTCAGTTTAAAAATGGCGAAGCCTTAATCAAACAGGAACAACTCTTTAGCACAGGAAGCTACAAAGACAGGGGGGCCTCAGTATTAATCAGCAGGGTTAAAGAGATAGGGGTTACAGAAATTGTACAAGATAGTAGTGGAAATGCAGGTTGCGCCATAGCTGCTTATGCTGCCCTTGCAGGCATCACATGCCACATCTACCTACCATCAGACACTTCAGACGCAAAAGTGGCTCAAATGAAGGCTTATGGGGCCAATATCATAAGAGTTGAAGGCGACAGAGAAGCAACTGCCCTCGCAGCCAAGGAAGCGGCTCAAAAAATATATTATGCCAGCCATTGTTATAATCCATGGTTTTTTGAAGGCACCAAGACTTTTGCTTTCGAGCTTTGTGAACAATTAAATTGGCGAGCACCCGATGCAGTTGTTGTCCCTGCAGGTAATGGCACTTTAGTTATAGGTTGCCAAATAGGATTTAATCAACTTTTTGCTGCCAACAGAATTAATAAAATTCCAAAAATCATAGCTATACAAAGTGCCAATTGTGCTGCTTTGGCTCAAATGTTTGATGAGAATTTGGATGAAATTCCTAAGATTTCAAAACAAACTACCTTAGCGGAAGGGATTGCTATTGCAGAACCTGTAAGAGCCAAACAAATCATAACAGCAGTGAAAGAAAGCAAGGGTCATTTCATATCAGTAAGTGAATTAGAAATTATTGAAGCACTAAAATACACAGCACGAATGGGCTATTTTATTGAACCTACATCCGCAGCGACTATTGCAGGTTTGGAAAAATACATGGGTAAAAACAAAAATGAAAAGGTAGTATCCCTATTCAGTGGACATGGTTTGAAATCCATAGATAAATGGATGAAATTACTTTAATACCCTATCACAAAATTTGATTATGGCATTTGAAAGTTTAATTGGTTCTTCCAACATTCCACAATGTGAAGATTGCTCCAAGTAGCATATTTCAGATTGTTTGCAACTAGATGCTTGTTTTAACATATCCGTTTCTGTAATAAGCGTATCGTATTTACCAACCGCAAAAAACACGGGCAAGTCCGTTTTCATCAAATAGGCCTCTTGATTTTTTCTTAGCATCATGACTTTTACTGCTTCTATTATCCCTATCTGTGAACCATTTTTGGCCTCTTCTAATAGCATGTCACAAGCCTCTTTGTGATAGTCTCTATCCATAAAAAGCGTTGGAATAAAATTATCGATATAAACCTCTTTACCATTCTGCTCAATAAACTTAATAACCTGTTTTCTCTTTTCAAGTCGCTCCATATTATCAGCCAAAGCAGTTGAATGCAATAGGCCAATAGCATATAAATGTTGAGGGTATTTATTGGCAAAAGCAAGTGTCACATAACCTCCCATAGAATGTCCAAGCATCACACAATTGTTAATATTTAAATGATCTAATAACTCTTTCAAGCAGTCAACAAACATTTCCATGCTTGAATTCTCTATACATTCGCTCGCACCAAATCCTGGTAAGTCAGGACAAATAACTTTATATTGTTTGCTTAATGAAGACCCAATTGAATTGAAACAAGTATGATTTTCGCAAAAGCCATGAATAAGCACAATGCTATGCATTGAACTACCTGAAATGTGATGATATAGCATGACACAAAAATAAAAATGCCACCCAATATTGGGTGGCATTTCTTTATTATTATTTAATTTGTTCTAGAAGAATTTGAATCTAAAATCTTTTACACCCTTAATGTCTTTTAATGCTTCAAGATATCCGTACTCCATTCTCTGTTTTACACCATTATCCATTTCACTTTTGTATTGCGCGTAATCTTTGATTACAGGAGCATCGTTAAACTTATTAATCATATATAGATAAACTGCGGCATCTCCTTTAACAGGACCGTATAATTTACCCGTAGTTGAACCAAAAACAGTTCCACCAAATACATTATCAGCGCCAACATTAGCAAAGAATGGGTTTTCCAAATTCAATGAACTTGTGGGTACAATGGGCGTATTTAATTTTTTACTCACAGCATCCAAGGTTGTGGCACCTTCTAATGCTGTTTTCGCTTTTTCAATTAATTGTTCAGCTTTTTTATCTTTTCTATAATCCGCTTCCACTCTTGTTTTAGCTGATTCAAAACTTGCTTTGTCTTTTTCTTTGATATCTTTCACCACAGCAATAATGTATTTATCACCAACTGTAAATACTTCGCTTACATCCCCAATATTTGCTGTATTAGCCCATTGAACAACTGAACGCGCGTCATTATAACCAGGAAGGTAGGTATCAGTTTCTCTTACATATTCAGCAATACGCTTTTCTAATTTTCTTTCAGCCACATTTTTGTCAAAATCGTCAGCACTAGTTGAAGCAGAAGCAAATTGACTTGCATCGTTGAATGCACGATTTAATGTTTGCTCGCTTGGCTCAATAGCTCTTTCAAGTATACCAGCACAAACTAATCTCTTAGATTTGTTATCAGTAATCTTGATAATATGCCATCCAAACTGGGTTTTAACCAATTTCAAATCGCCTTTGGTGCCTTCTTTAACAGCTTTGTTAAATTCAGGAACCATCTGTCCTTCAGCAAACCAACCTAAATCACCACCTCTGTCTTTCGTTCCATCTGTTCCAAAAGTTGAAGCAGTAACTGCAAAATCAGCACCATTTTTCAAATTACGCAATACTTCCTCCGCTTTTACTTTACTTTTCAATGTATCTTCAGCAGTTGGGCCATCAACTTTGAAAAGAATGTGGCTTGCATGCATATAATAAATAGTATCTTCTTTTACTCCTGAAATTTTATATATTTTATACTTACCATCTTTAAAAATTGGACCAATTACCGAACCAATAGAATCAGTGAACAATTTTCCAACGATTTCTTCAGGGAAAGAACCACGAGGTTTAGCGATTGGATCAAATTTTGTATCACCATTATTATCTACATAAACAGTGTCATTTTTAGCTAATTTAAATTGT
>CANHJJ010000086.1 GCA_947460565.1 Bacteroidota bacterium | reverse complement strand
TTTGAAGGTGGTTGCTATGCTAAATGTGTAGATTTAACTAAAGAAAAAGAGCCTCAAATTTTTGATGCCATCCGTTTTGGTTCATTGGTTGAAAACACTCGTTTCATACCAGGAACTTCAACAGTTGATTATGCAAACATATCAGTAACTGAAAATACACGTGCTGCTTATCCAATTGATTTGATTGATAATATCGCAGTGCCTTCGGTAGGAAAAACCCCTGAAAACATTTTCTTTTTAACAGCAGATGCTTTCGGTGTATTACCTCCGATATCTAAATTAAACGTAGGTCAAGCTATGTACAGTTTCATTAGTGGTTATACTGCTAAAGTAGCTGGAACAGAGGCAGGAGTTACTGAGCCATCGGCTACTTTCTCTGCTTGTTTTGGTAAAGCCTTTTTACCATTGCACCCTGGTAAATACGCTGAGTTATTAGGTAAAAAATTAAAAGAAAATCCTAATGTAAATGTTTGGTTGATTAACACAGGTTGGAGCGGTGGTGCTTACGGAACTGGTTCTCGTATGAAATTATCTTTCACGCGTGCTATGATTACTGCAGCTTTAAATGGTGATTTAAACCATGTAACTTTTGAGCAACACCCAGTATTTGGTTACCAAATGCCAACTGCTTGCCCTAATGTGCCAGTAGAAATCTTAAACCCACGTAATACTTGGGCTGATAAAGATGCATATGATGCACAAGCAAATAAGTTAGCAGCTATGTTTGTTAAAAACTTCGAACAATATGCTAGTGGTGTAAGCCAAGAAATTTTGGACGCAGCTCCAAAAGCATCACAACACAGCTAAGAGCAGCCATTGCAGGTGTCCTCACCTGCAATCATATGATATTGGCGAGGAGGCCAACATCGGCTATAAACTATAAATAGAAAAGCGACCTCGTAAGGGTCGCTTTTTTTGTTTCATTAAATATTTATTTTTGCTAGAAATAAATTACAAATGGTAATCACAACAACCGATATACAACTTTTTCAAATTTTAAAACTAAAATTAGGCGAAAAAGAAGCTGAGGCTTTGGTAACTTTTGTTGACAATAAAATAAAAGAAAGTAACGAAAACAACCTAAAAGTATTAGCTACTAAGGAGGATATTAATCTTTTAAAAATAGAAATTGCTAAACTTGTACTTAAAATATCAGAATCGAAAGTGGAAACGCTACGATGGGTTTTTGGTTTTTTTGTTGCGCTTATGCTAGCCATTGTTGGATTGTATTTTAAAAATTAAGGCTAATACATAATAAAAAAAAGCGACCTCGTAAGGGTCGCTTTTTTTGTTTCTTTCGAAGGGCTGCACCCTTCGATAAGGTATAACGCCCTTTCAGGGCTTTTAGCCATTGCAGGCGTCCTCGCCTGCAATTATACTACCGCTACTCGACATGTTAGCGCAGCGCATGTCGTGTAACAGATAAAATGGATTTGAATCCATGCTCCGAAGCGCATGCTTCCAAGCCGTAGCATAGTGACTAAGTTTATAAAAATGAACAATAGTCTTTAGCCCATTTGTATATCCCTCAATCTTTTTTATTTTTTTAATAAAATAATCCTATGGCACATATCATTTATAGTAGCGTAAATGATGTTGGCGTAGACGCCAACACCGGCTAAAAGCAGAGCCACTAGTAAGTGTCGTTTTTTTTATGTGCCTCAGATTTAAATCTGTTTTTATTTGTGCTTCGAGATGCCCTGCGGAACATCTCGAAGAGCGTTGAGAGCGTTTTATATTAGCGTAAATGATGTTGGCGTAGACGCCAACACCGGCTAAAAGCAAAGCCACTAGTAAGTGTCGTTTTTATCATGTGCCTCAGATTTAAATCTGTTTTTATCTGTGCTTCGAGATGCCCTGCGGAACATCTCTAAGAGCGTTGAGATCGTTGAATCTCAATGGTTGTAAAAGATTTGAGCATTAATAATGTCTATTAAGCCTTTAATCACTATTTAATATGGATTATACCATCTAGTTATTTCTATTGTCAATCTTTTTTCTTCTATTTGCGTTACAATTACTTATCAGATTTTAAACGATTCTGCGCTTTAATAGTCAATACAAATTATTTGAGGCGCTGAATTTCTGAAAATAAAAGGAATTGGATGTATTTTATTTATAATTTAATTGTTAGGGTGATTCCATCAAAATATAAGCATTTAAAGATTTTAAATCACCAAACATTCATTTGATAATATGAGAGAAAAGATGATGAGCAATGAGGAGCTCTTACAAGAGCTTCAATTATATAAGAATAAATTTGAGCAGACTCATTCTGAACTATCTTCTGTTAGACAAAAGTTGATTGAAGTTGAGAATAAGCACAACCAATTTTTAGAAGCAGGCAATACGATGGTTTGGCTTACAGACAGAGATAAATGTGTTTGTTATTTTAATAATAATTGGCTGAAATTTACGGGTAGGACATTAGAGCAAGAGCTCGGTAGTGGATGGGAAGAAGGCATTCATAAGGATGATATTGATGCATGTCTTGATATCTATACTTCATCATTCGATAAAAAGGTACCCTTTGAAATGGAATATAGATTGCGCAATGCTAGCGGTGAATACAAATGGCTACTCGATATAGGAACACCCAATTATAATAGTAGTGGAGAGTTTACTGGATATATAGGTCATTGTATTGATATTTCGAAAAGAAAACAATCAGAAATAGCGCTAGCTCAGAGTGAAGAAAAATATCGCAGTATATTTGAAATTATTTCTGATGTATACTATGAAGCCCGATTAGATGGCACAATTCTCGATATCAGCCCTTCTATCGAAAAATTAACTTTAGGTCAATATAAACGCGAGGAAGCAATAGGTATGAGTGTTGCTACCGTATATTCAGATCCAAAAGAAAGAGAGCGTTTTTATGCTAAATTATTAGGTCAAGGTAGGGTAAATGATTATGAATTAACATTTGTTAATAAAGATGGGTCTAAGACTCCGGTTTCAGTCTCTTCTGCAATCATATTTAATGAAAAAGGTTCTCCTCAAAAATCCGTGGGTATAATGCGCGATATTACTGATAGAAAAAAAGTTGACGAGGCATTGAAAGAGACACTTGATTTGCTTAGAAATACAAATTATCATCTAGAAAAACGTGTTGAAGAAAGGACCAAAGAATTAGAAACAAGTAATAATAACTTAAAAGATTCAATAGAGCGGTTGAATAAATTTACCGGAGGTTTACCTGGGGCTGTCTTTCAATACAGACAAACTCCTGAGGGGGTAATGACTTTTCCATATAGGAGTGCACACTTTTATGATCTAATTCAGGTAGATATGTTGGATGTTGATAACGATCCTACTATTATTTTCAAGAACGTGCACCCTGATGATTTGCAAAACCTTCTAGATTCAATTCAAATTTCAGCAAATGAATTAAGCTTTTGGAATCAGGAACTTAGAATAATTTTAAATGATGGGTCAATTAGGTGGCTATCGGGTAATGCAATGCCTTATAAAGATGGTGACGATATAATCTCTAACGGATTTTTATTCGATATTACCGAAAAGAAATTAATGAATGAAGCGTTAATTGAAAGCGAATTACGTTTTTCTCAATTCATGGATTATTTGCCAGCATTAGCCTTTTTAAAAGACGTTGACGGAAGATACATTTTTACAAATAGATATATGAACGAGGTTTTGGGGGCTAAAGATTGGCTAGGAAAAACCACCACTGAATTATACCCAAATGAATATGGTAAGAAACATTACGAAGATGATAAAAAATTAATAGAATTAGGATATCTCAAAATTGAAGGAGAAGTAGAACATATAAATGGAGAATTGCATCAATATGAAACCCAAAAATTTACAATAAATCGACTTGGAAAAGAACCTATTTTGGGAGGTATAAGTATAGACATTACCATCCGAAAAAATGCTGAAAAGGCTATGTTACAAGCCAAAGAAAACCTTGAAAAAGAGGTAGATCAAAGAACATCAGAACTATTAATTGCCAAAGAACTTGCGGAGAAAAATGAAGAGAAGTTTAAACTATTATTTAATTCAGGCAATGATCCAATGTTTGTTCGTCAATTAGATTCTAATAATCAATTTAGTAATCTAATTTATGTAAATGATATGGCAACTGAAAAATATGGTTACAGTAAGGATGAATTCTTTGAAATGAAACCTAATAATTTAGTAGATCCTATTACTTTTCATAGCCATGACCTACCTGGATTAATTGAGTTGATTGAAAAAAGAAAAGTGACTTTTGAATCTGTTCATTTAACTAAAAATGGACAAAAAATGAATGTTGAGTTGAGTGGCAGATTTTTTGAACTTGAAGGTGAAAATGTTGTCTTATATATTATAAGAGATATAACAGATCGTAAAAGGTCTGAAAAGTCTGCCATTGAGAGTCAAAGATTAATGGCTATTGGTGAAATGGCCTCATCCATTGCACATGATTTTAACAATTCATTACAGGCCATGCGCGGGAATATTGATGTATTAAAGGGTACAAAAACTTTTCCTGTTATTGCTAATGAGTATCTTGAAATTATTGATGGAATTATTTCAGATGTAGCAATTAGGGTGAAGTCGTTGCAGCGATTTGGAGATACAAAAAAAATTATAAATGAATACTCTCCTGCTCCTCTTAATAAAATAATAAAAGATGTTATTTTACAATTAAGGCCTATGTGGAAGGATAATCTAGAGAAACATGGATTTAACATTGACATCCAAGAAGAATATGCAGAGAACCTACTTATTTTATGTAATGAAGGCGAATTGAAAACGGTTTTTTATAACATTATAAAGAATAGCATTGAATCAATGGGATTTGGTGGAACAATAAAAATTGAAACATCTAAAACTAAAAATAAGGCAATTGTTACCATTCAGGATACTGGTGATGGAATGGATGAAGAAACGAAATTGAAAATCTTTCAGCCATTCTATACTACAAAAGGGTTTGAAGCAGGACGTGGTTTAGGAATGAGTGGTGTTTTTAGCATAGTTAAAAGTCATAGCGGCAACATAGGTGTAAAACATTCAGAATTAGGAAAAGGAACAACAATTGAATTAAGTTTTCCAATTAATCACTCAAAAGAAATAAAAGTTACAAAAAAAGATATTGATCCGCCTATAAAAAATCAAGAAAAACTTACTGTTTTGGTTGTAGAAGATATAGCTTCAATAAGAGATAGTTTTGCCAAAATGATTAGCTTATTGGGTCATAATTGCGATAAAGCTGAGAGTGGAATCATTGCTTTGACATTTTTAGAAAATAAGTCTTATGATATTGTCTTTACAGATTTAGGAATGTCTGAAATGAGTGGATGGCAGCTAGCTGATGCAATAAAAGAAAAATTTGAAGGGAAAATAAGTGTCGTTGTAGTTAGCGGTTGGGAGGTTAGCGAAGATGAAACGCAAAAGCATGGTGTGTCATTTGCAATAAACAAGCCATTTACCTTTGCCGAAATAAAAAATGTTATTGATAAAATAGCTGCAAAAAAAAATTAAGCAAACTTCAATAGCATAACAAGTAATAAAATAGCAATTGTTTAGTTAGATTAGCCATTAATATTTGTATTAGGATAACTTATTGCTTTATCCCTTCATATTTCTTATTTTTGGCATAGAAATACATGCAACTTTTCTATCATCCCTATTTAAGCGAAAGCGAAATCATCCTTCCTGAAGATGAATCAAAACATTGTGTGCGCGTTCTACGCAAAAAAGTAGGAGATGAAATAATTCTTATTGACGGAAAAGGCACTGAAGCCATCACTGAAATAGTAGATGATAACCCCAAAAAATGCAAGCTAAATATTAGGCATCGCAAATTGCATAATGCACAGCGCACTATTAATTTACACCTAGTAGTTGCGCCTACAAAGAATTTTGATAGGATGGAATGGATGATAGAAAAGTGCGTTGAAATGGGTATTGACCAGGTATCTTTTATTGAAACAGGCAATTCTGAAAGGGCAAAAATTAACTTGGAGCGTTGCGAGAAAATTGCCATTTCGGCCATTAAACAAAGCAAGCAATATTGGTTACCCCAAATAAATGAAATACAAAAAATTGATACATTTCTGAAAAACCTAGCACCCAAAAGTGAGAACGAACTCAGGTGCATGGCTTGGTGCGAAACCGAGTTAACTGAGCACCTAAATAAGCGTATTAATGCATTAATCCATAAACACATCACTATTCTTATTGGTCCAGAAGGTGATTTTACATCTAATGAAATTCTTTTAGCTAAGTCAAAAGATTTCATACCCGTTTCATTGGGTGATAATATTTTAAGAACCGAAACAGCAGCAATATATGCAACGGCATTACTAAATGCCTTAACTTGAGTTGATTTGGCATTGCTTTTGTCAATAGCAATTAAGTATTAATTTGCAGACCAATCAGAAAGAAATTTCATGAAACAAATAATCAAAATACCTTTTGCGTTCTTTATCTTCATTTTGGTTATTGCCTTGTTACCTGCTTGCAAGGGATTGTTATCTCAAAAAAAATCAAAACCAACATGGCTAGAACAAAGGCCAGTAAACAGTATGTATTATATTGGTGTGGGATATGGAAACAAACTTAGTAACCCCAACGATTACCAACAATTGGCCAAGAAAAATGCTTTGAACGATTTGGTGGGTGAAATAAAGGTAAATGTTTCGACCAATTCTATACTATCTACTTTTGAAAACAACTCAAATATCAACCAACAATACCTTACAAGCACCAAAATAACTGCGGATGCATTGGTTGAAGATTTTCAAGTGGCTGATTCATGGGAGGATAATAATGGTTTTTGGATTTATTACAAGCTTTCGAAAATGGATTATGAAAGTAATCGCAGAAAGAAAATTCAAAATGCAATTGATTGCTCAGTTGATTTGCTTGACAGGTCGAATCGTGTTGATTTAAAAGACAAGTATATTATGGCTATACAATTTAAGGTAAAAGCCTTGCTTGAGTTGCAGAACTATTACAATGAGGCTTTGGAAACATTTTATAGGGGAAGACAAGTATATTTAGTAAACGAAATTGTGAACCAATTACAAGATTTATTGAGCAAAGTGTCTGTTCGTTCAGAAATAAGTCAATTGAAAGGCAAGGTAGGCAAAGCCATTCCTGAGCCATTTAATGTAATGGCTTACTTAAAAGATAGTACTTCGGGTCGTTTGGGTATTGGGGGAATGGCCATGTCGATGAATGTTGAACAAGGCAAAATGAATTTTGGCACCTCTA
>CANHJJ010000085.1 GCA_947460565.1 Bacteroidota bacterium | reverse complement strand
TTATCATCAAAGCTACTGCCGGTGGTGGTGGACGTGGTATGCGTATCATTTGGAACTCTGAGGAGTTTGAAAAACAATGGGACAGTGCCAAGCAAGAATCAAAAGCTGCATTTGGCAACGATGGTATCTACATGGAGAAATATGTACAAGAGCCTCGACATATCGAAATTCAGTTAGCAGGCGACCAATACGGAAAAGTTTGTCACTTAAGCGAAAGAGATTGCTCTATACAACGTAGACACCAAAAATTAGTTGAAGAAGCCCCATCTCCTTTTGTAACACCTGAGTTGCGCGAGAAAATGGGTGAGGCAGCTAAGAAAGGTGCTATGGCCATTGGGTACGAAGGTTTAGGTACCATTGAATTTTTGGTGGACAAAGACCGTAACTTTTATTTTATGGAAATGAATACCCGTATTCAGGTAGAGCATCCTGTGACAGAAGAAGTAATAAATTATGATCTTGTAAAAGAACAAATCCTAATTGCATCAGGCGTGCCAATTAGTGGCAAGGATTATTATCCAACCAAACACTCTATTGAAGTGCGTATAAATGCGGAAGACCCTTACAACAACTTCAGGCCAACACCAGGTAGAATTGATTACCTTCATAAGCCAGGTGGACCAGGTGTGCGTGTAGATACACATATCTATGCTGGCTATACCATTCCATCAAACTATGATAGTATGATTGCCAAAATGATTGTGAGTGCGCAAACACGCGAAGAAGCCATTATTAAAATGGAAAGAGCCTTGGGTGAGTTTATCATTGAAGGACCAGGTTTAAAAACAACCATTCCATTGCAAATGCAATTAATGCAAAACGAAGACTTCAAAAAAGGAAACTTCACGACTGCATTTATGAATACCTTCGAGATTAAATAATTTATAAAGAAACAAGAAACGAAAGCTGCCTCCTAAGGGCAGCTTTTTTTGTTTGTATTAGCGCTAAAAGTATAGTCTTGTTAAATATGTTTTCACATAGTAGCTGCGCGATTAATCGAGCAGCTACTATGTGTCAGGTCAGCTGAGTCGGCATTTGTTAGTTCGAGCGGAGTTGGTATTTGTCAGTTCGAGCGGAGTCGAGAACTGGTTTAGGGGAAGAGCCTGTCTATGTCTCGACTCCGCTCGACATGACAGACTCCATTCGACCTCTTTGTTTTGTGAGTTCGAGCTTATTCGAGAACAATTAAACGAAATCATTATATTCGTTTTAAATTAATAATTATGCATAAACATTTATATGTATATATGCTAATGCAGTGACGATTCATATTATGTTGGTGTAACAAATGATGTTAATCGCAGATTAGAAGGAACATAACTTAGGAGGAAATACTACTGCATATGCCTTTAGTAGACGCCCAGTTGAACTTTTATATTTTCAATTATTTTCAGATTATAATCAAGCTATTAATTGGGAAACTCAGTTGAAAAAGTGGAGTAGAAAAAAGAAGGAAGCTTTAATATTAGAAAATTTGGAGTCAATAAAAATGCTCTCTGAATGTAAAAATGAAACCTCTCATAAGAATTATGAGGAGGAATAGGTTTTTGCGCATTATTATTCTTATGTCAGTTCGAGCGGAGTCGGTATTTGTCAGTTCGAGCGGAGTCGAGAACTGGTTTAGGGGAAGAGCCTGTCTATGTCTCGACTCCGCTCGACATGACAGACTCCGCTCGACATGACAGAATCCACTCGATATGACTGACTCCGCTCAACATAACAGACTCTGATTAGCGTGATTAATCGCGTCTCTAATAGGTTAATTTGATTCATCATATTTTGATATATCTAAGTAGAATAGCAAATAAAAAAATCCCGATTCAGCTATGAATCGGGATTTTTAAATAAGGATAATTATTTAAATTATAATAATTCGTTTACATCATTGTATGGTAAGCCAAAAGCATCAGAAACACCTTTGTAAACCACTTTACCTTCAACCACATTTAATCCTAAACGTAATTCTTCATTGTCTTTACAAGCTTGTTTCCAACCCTTGTTAGCCAATTGCAAAGCATAAGGAAGCGTTGCATTGGTTAAAGCTAAAGTACTTGTATATGGCACTGCACCTGGCATATTCGCCACACAGTAGTGAATAATACCATCTATTACATAAGTAGGATTTTCGTGAGTTGTTGGTTTACAAGTTTCGATGCATCCACCTTGGTCAACAGCCACGTCAACCAAAACAGTACCAGGCTTCATTAATTTCAACATATCACGTGTAATCAAATGAGGCGCTTTAGCACCTGGGATTAACACAGCACCTACTATTAAATCAGCATGTTTAACTGCTTCACGTACATTGTATTCGTTTGAGAAAACTGTTTTTACATTGGCAGGAAGGATATCATCTAATTCACGTAAACGAGGAATTGAAATATCCATGATGGTTACATCAGCAGCCATACCCGCAGCCATTTTAGCAGCTTGTGTACCTACAATACCACCACCTAAAATCAATACATTAGCAGGACGAACACCTGGAACACCTCCTAATAAAATACCACGTCCACCCATTGGTTTTTCAAGGTATTTAGCACCTTCTTGTATACTCATTCTACCAGCTACTTCACTCATAGGAACTAGCAATGGAAGAGAGCGGTCTTTTTTCTCAACTGTTTCGTATGCCAAACAAACAGCTTTGCTTTTTAGCATAGCGTGTGTTAGTGGTTCGTAACTAGCAAAGTGGAAATATGTAAACAACAGTTGATTTTCTTTAATTAAACCATACTCAAGTTCAATTGGTTCTTTTACTTTTATAATCATGTCAGCTTTGCCATATACTTCTTCAATGGTTTGAAGCATAGTAGCACCTGCTTGAGTATATTCTTCGTCACTAAATCCGCTACCGATACCAGCAGTTGATTGAACGAATAATTGATGACCAGCTTTGCTTAAAGCTGAAACTCCTGCTGGGGTTAAACCTACTCGGTTTTCGTTGTTTTTAATTTCCTTAGGAACGCCTATTATCATATGAATAAAATTTGTGTTGCAAATTAATTTTAAATCAAAGACTAAAAAATTATTTATTTTATGACTTTAATTTTCGATTTGGGTTTAGAAACCACCTCCATTACCCTCTGGTTGGAGTTTAACAGGTGAACTTGGTTCCTTTGGTTTGTCTAGTACCTCACCCTTGATGATGAGGGTAGTAGCAGTGCCAATATTTGAATTAACAGTAATGCTTTTGGCAAAAGGGCCTTGGTACACACCTGAATTGTACATGGCTTTGATTTTAGATTTTTGGCCAGGCATAATGGGTTCTTTGGGCCATTCAGGAGTAGTGCAACCGCAGCTTGGTTGAACACTTGAAAGAATCAATGGCACTTTTCCTTTGTTGATGAAAATAAACTCATAGGCAACTTGGCTTCCGCTCCAAACTTTACCAAAATCGTGTGTGGTTTTTTCAAACTCAATCACTGGTTTTTCTTTGGGTTCGGTTTGGGCATTTAACTGGGTAAATGACCAAAAGGTTAAGATAAATACGATTATTTTTTTCATGTTATAGTGTATGTTGATTTTACAAAAATAAAAAACCTGCACAAATATAATCATTCGTGCAGGTTCTGTATGTTTAAAAATATGTATTAATGACCCGCTGGCGCAGCAGCTGGTGCGTCATTAGGTTTAACAGTTCCTTTTAAATAAAGAATCACTGTAGATTTTTTAGCGTTACTCATAACAGTAACACTTTTAGTGAAATCTCCAGGGCTAGCAGCATTGTATGTTGCTTTTACGTATCCTTCTTTACCTGGTTTGATTGGCTCTCTGGTCCAGTCTGGAGTAGTACATCCGCAGCTAGCAGACGCACTGGTAATGATTAAAGGCTCTTTACCTGTGTTTTTTACCGAAAATTGGTAAGTAACTGGTGTTCCTTGGGGAATAGTTCCAAAATCATGCGTTTCTTTTTCAAATTTAATGTCTGCTTGATTAGGATTTTCAGGAGCAGCTGGTTGTGTGGTTGTTTGAGCACTAGCAATAAAGCCAACGCAAGCAATAAAGGCTGTTAAGATTAACTTTTTCATTTTGTATGTGTTTATTGTTTAATTGTTATAATTCCTTAGACAAAGGTTGTACCAAAATTTTTATTAAGCAAAAATTTCTTTTCAAACATAATGGATAATCAGTTAAATTTTTCTTAAAAGTATATTTATTTCAGTCTTTCTGGGGCTTTGATCCAATGATAATGCATGGTTTGAATAAATAATATTCTGTAAATCAGCATTTGTGAGAAATTTTAAGTTAGGCTTGTAACTTAAGTTTCTTTATTTCGTAAAAGCTATCAGATAACAAATAATGACAGTTAAAGAATACAATACTTGCGTGGATTTGCATTCTGATGGTGTTTATCGGTTTATCCTGAAAAACATTAGGGACGATGATCGTGCCAAAGATATTGTACAAGATACTTTCGAAAAACTTTGGTTAAAAGTAGGTTCGATTGACTATACTACAGCTAAATCTTATTTGTATACAGCGGCATACCATACCATGATTGATGACATTCGGAAGGAAAAGGTAAGCAGTGATATTGAAGCGGTAGAAATCTTTAGCCATACTCCTTCTAAACCATTTCATGATATCAAGAAAGTAATTGATAAAGCCTTATCTAGGTTAAATGACATTCAACGCTCTGTGATTATGCTGCGAGATTATGAAGGTTATAGCTATGATGAAATAGGGGAGATTACTGGATTGAAGGAGTCGCAAGTGAAGGTGTATATATACCGCGCTCGAATTGCCATGAAAGAGTATATTGTTAATATTGATAATGTGATGTAATGATGGAGATAAATAGAAACAATTACGAGTTATACATGATAGATTATCTAGATGCAAAACTTAGTGTTGAGCATCAAGCTGAGTTGATATTGTTTTTAGCTGAAAATCCTGATTTGCAAGCTGAGTTTGATTTGCTTCAAAATACCATTATTGCCGATGAAGTACATTCCATTCCTTTTGAGTTTAAACAAGAATTGAAGAAACAAGAACTTATTCAAGTTTCTTTATTTGATGAATTGTTGGTGGCAAAATTAGAAGGAGATTTATCGATAGATGAATTAATCAAACTTGATGCTGAAATACACAATTACCCTGAACTAAAACAAAGCTTCGAGCAGTTTCAAAAAATCAAGTTGACAGCGGAAGAAACCATAGTTTTTATTCATAAATCTTCATTAAGGAAACGCGAACAAATTTTTGATTTGTCCACAAAGGTTCGAATGGTATCTTCCATAGCTGCCGCTTTTTTGCTTATTTTGGCTTTGTGGTTTTTTCAAAATAATAGAAATGAAAGTACAGTTTCATTTAGCAATACTATCAGGATAAATAACAAATTAGAGAAGCCATCAACCTCTGCAGGTAATTCAAACAATCAGGTTGAAACTATCACGCCTATTGCTATGGATAGAATCCAAAAGCGTAATGTGATTATACCTACTCCAAAAGTTCCTTCAATAAAAACCCTTGATTTAGCAGTCACCATCATTGACAAGAAAGAAATGAATACATTGGTTGTTAAGTTTGCTCCATTTAACGAAAAAGAAATTAAGACCATTCAATTTGCTGTCAATACAAAATCGAATGAGAATGATTTGAAAGCCACAAATAATAATTACTTAAGTCCACAACAATATTTGCAAAAAATGATCAATGCCAATGCGCAAAATGCGGTTGTAGATCAAAACAAACCTAACTCGCTTGATGATAAAAATAATAGCAATATTGGTTTTGCTCTATTAGGATTATTTAATAAAGTTACTGGCTCTGATGTGAAACTCGTAAGAAGGTATGATAATGACGGAAACCTCACAGGCTATTCAGTTGCTGCCAATACACTTTTTGCAAATAGTAGATAGTTTTTTGTAACTATTTTAAAGCAACTACGTATAACAGATAAAATAACAAAACAAACATGAAAACAAATAAATTGAAAATTACATTAATGCTGTTTGCATTGGTTTTAGTGGGATTAAATGTGAAAGCACAATATTCTGAGAATTTAGATTATTTCTCGAAATTAGAGGTAAGTGGAAACGTTGATGTAATCATTATTCAATCTGAATCCAATAAAATTGAGTCGAAAAATCCAAACATGCCAATGAACTATAAATTGGATGGAAATAAATTGATAATTAAAGGATCAAACACTGATGAGAATATAATAGTATATGTGAAAAACCTTCAAGCCATTGAAACCTCAGGTTTGTCAAGTGTTACTTCTAAAAATGAAATAAAAGCAAGTGAAAGATTTAGCATTGAAACTAGTGGTAGCTCCGAGGTGGAAATAACTTTGAATACGCCTCTATTAAAATGTGAAGCTACAGGTTTATCTAAGCAAACAATAAAAGGTATGGGTGATAAATTAGTAGTAGACATTTCTGGAAATGCTGATTTGAATGCCTTTGACTTTATATGTAATGAAGCCATGGTGGATGCAAGTGGATTGTCTGATTTTAATATTACCGCCAATAAGAAATTGGTTTTAGATGCAAGTGGTGGTTCAGATGGAAAGTATAAAGGTACCCCTGCTTCAAAAGTTATTTCTGTTACAGGTATGGCATCAATTAAAGCGATGGACGAAAACGAAACCTATAATGATGAAAGAACTGAAATGAAAGTAGGAGTGGAGGGCGATACTGTTGCCTTTGATATGGGGAATAAAAAAATAATTATTACTGAAAAGGGTAAAAACAATAAAGATGAGAAGGATGGAAAAACTTCAAATAATAGTAAAAAATACAAAGAAATGAAGGATGTATGGAGTGGTTTAGAAATGGGTTTTGATAACTTAATTACACCCTCTGGTAAGTATTCATTCGAATACCCAAATGAGTATTTGAATACACGCTTTGGAAGTTCTTATCACATTGGCTTGAATCTGTTTGAACCTGATTGGAAAATTATTGAAGGTCATTTGTCAATAGCAAGCGGATTGGGGATAGAATGGCAGTCATTAAAATTTGAAGGCAACAAGGTATTGTTACCTAAAATTACAAATGGTGTGGCCTTTGATACCAATACCTATGGTCTTACATACAATAGATTGAATCTTACAAGTTTTACCTTGCCTATTTTGGTTAAATTAAATTCTAATCCTAGTAAATCTGGAAAAAGATATCATATAGCAGCTGGTATTATTCTTAACTATACCCCGTGGGCAACTGTCAAAATGGAAACAACTGCCAATGGATACAGCGATAAACGTGAGTATGATTATGATAATAATAT
>CANHJJ010000084.1 GCA_947460565.1 Bacteroidota bacterium | reverse complement strand
GAGTTCAACTTATAACAAAGCTTAAAAGAAACATGAAATCAACAATTTTGACACCTATGTTGGATGCAGTTTTACTTAGAAAAAGAGCAATTATTGAAACTATAATTGATCAATTAAAAAATATTTGTCAAGTTGAACACTCAAGACATAGAAGTCCTGTGAACTTTTTCAATAATATCTTTGCAGCTCTTATTGCTTATAATTTTAATGATAAAAAACCATCCTTAAAAATGCAGTTTAGAGATACAAAGCAGTTATATTTACCTTTCTGAATTATATCTAACTCACGTTAATTATGGTAATTTTTAAAAAAGAGATTTGAGTTGTGTTAAGAGTTCAAAATGAGAAGAGAATATTTCATCAGCACTGTTTAGTTGAAATTTATCTAAAGTTGTTTCTAATGCATAACAGATACAACCTGCTGATTTTGCTGATTTAATTCCAAGAATCGCATTTTCTATTACCAAGCAATTTTCAGCTTTTTTGTCTAAAAATGAAATAGCTTTTAGATATGGTTCGGGATGTGGTTTTGTATTGATGACATCATCTGCCGTTATTAAAACTGATAGGTTATTTATTAAATTTATATTTAAATTTTCGCTAATACGAGCATTCGACGCTCCTGTAACTAATGCTATTGGTATCTTTTTTTTATTTAGCAAGGAAAAAATTTCTTCAACATAATCATATATCCTAAACTGATTGTTTTTTTTATAATTTATTTCTTTTAACTCAACAACCCTAGTTCGTATTGAAGGATCAAGATTGTACTTACTAATAAAGTAATCTGCAATTTGAAAACGTCCCATTCCTTCGAGATGGTAATATTCATCAGGGGTAATAGTTAGATTGTATAATTCAAATGCGCTTTGCCAAGCAATGCAATTATCTTTCATCGTATCGGCAATTACACCATCAAAATCGAATATTACAGCTTCTATTTTCACTATTTATCTTAATTTTTCAATATTTAGTTTCTCAGCCCAAACATCAAATTCATTTAATAAAGCGTCTGTCATCGGAATGCCTTCTTTTTCTCTTTTGGTTTTTGTAATATATTCGGGCTGTCCAGGAAATAAAACGTTTTCACCATGCTGTTTAATATGATTTATAATATTGGTACCAACAAACTTTAATGTTTCTTTTCCTCCAAACATATCTGGATTTAAGGCTATTACTAAAGACCCTAATTTTCTTTTTTTATTCAAATCTTTATACATCGATGTCATCTTGGGACCATAATTCATACCATTTAATGGTCCGCATAACATATCGATTAAAAATGCTAAACAATAACCTTTATAATCAGCCATTGGTTTCACCCCAATCATTTCGTGAGGATTAATGCAATCATTTCCATATTTATCAATTCCTAATCCGTTTGGAATTTCTCTGTTTTCCCTGCGTGCATTCATCACATAATTCCACGGAACAATACTTGTCGCCATATCTAAACATATAGGTTCACTTTTATTTTCGGTTGGAAAAGCAATTGAAATAGGATTGGTGCCAAAAAAAGGTTTGTCACCACCATAAGGCACTACTAAAGCATCTGCATGAGTAAAAGAAAATCCAACCATCCCAGCTTCTGTCATTTGTCTGGTATATAATCCAATAGCTCCACAATGTGAAGAATTACTAACTCCAACACTAGCAATTCCAGTAGTTTTTGCAAGCTCTATGGCTTTTTCTGTAGCTTTAGTCATTATAAGAATGCCATGCCCATCATCACCATCTATTTGACAAACACTTGGAGCCGTTTGATGAAAACTAAATCGTGGTGTTTTATTAAGAGTTCCATTTTCAAAACGAGATAAATAATGTGTAATGCGCGCTATCCCATGGGAGTCTGTACCCCATAAAGAGGTTTTAGTTAACGATCTAGCTATAACCAATGCATCATTTGCTTGAACTCCTATTTTAATAAGAGATTCAAGTACCCAATTTTCAATTTTAATATAAGAAATTAAGTTCATAGTTTTTCTTAGAGTATATTCCAACAAATGGTATATATATGGTTATATAATTATTTGCTTTATCAAAGAGTTTTTTTACTATATCAATGTGATTGGTTGGAGATAATATTAACAAGTGTTTAATGTTACTATTAAAATCTATAACACTACTCACCTCTGTATTAAATCCTGCTATTTTTTTAAACCACAAATCTTCGTTAGAGTCAAATATTCCATCAACATTTATTTTTTTGTAAGAATCAATAGTAGATAAAATGGTAATACACCTTTCTGCAGCCCCCCAACAATATATATTATTTGGTAATGATTTTGAAAATTGCTCTAATTCTCCAAAAAAACGATTTATTCCATTTAGTATTTCATTATAATTTGTTTCATCATCATTAAAAACAATATTACTTGGCACAGTAGCTTGTTTATTAAAAATCGCAATAATAGATTTACCATAATGATTAACACGTTTAAGTTCTTTTAACTTAAAGCCTGTCATTTCCCCTAATTTTTCTAACGATTTTTTGTGAAAATTACTGCTGTGCAGCGAATAAATTATACTTAATAAACGATAATCTGTTGTTGCCGTTTTTTCAATATAGGGCACCTCTATCCATAATTCTCCTTCTTCTTTTAAAATATCTCGTATTGACAATAAAATTTCTTTAGGATCAGCTACATGCTCCAAAAAATGTTGAGTAAATACAACATCAAATTCTTGAGCATATTTTTCTGAAATGTTTTCGTTGGGAAATATAGAGTTTATATTTGTGTAACTGTTGTTTTGAGATATCTCGTCTGTAGCATCTATGTTAAATAAGTTATAGAATCCTTTACTATGTAAAATATTTAAAAAATAGCCAGCTCCACCTCCAATCTCAAGTATTTTAGCGTTTTTAGGATAAGAATTTTTAAAATTATTGGCAATTAAATCTATATGATTAAAGTGAGCATCAGTAGGTTTTCCTGATTTATAATACTCATATAGATTAGAATTAATATCGTGAAGCAACTGAATATGCAAACATTTTTTGCATTTTACTATTTCAAGCGATGTTTTATAATCGGATGTATCTAATTTGTTATTGAAAAACAAACCAGGTATTGATACTTTTTCTAATGAAATAATTTTATCCTCTT
Source organism: Bacteroidota bacterium (assembly GCA_947460565.1). Classification (GTDB taxonomy): domain Bacteria; phylum Bacteroidota; class Bacteroidia; order UKL13-3; family UKL13-3; genus RGVD01. The sequence goes on along the minus strand of CANHJJ010000084.1, from coordinate 4,254 downwards.
CAAACAAAGTTGAAGCACAAACTCTACAATTATTTATTTTTGTATATAACATTCAACGTATAAATTTTAAATATTGTAATTAATAATCTATAGTTTTTACAATCATGTTTTCTTTAAACTCCTCTCTATCAAGATAAGGATATAAGTCCTCTATCGGTGGTGAAACTAAACGCCCATCCGGTAAAATTTTAAATGATGTTTTAGGTATCAATGGTTGTTCCGGATCCATAATAACTTCACATATTGTGGGGCCATCAATTTTTTTTATTTTTTCAATAACAGAGTTAAATTCTTTCACATTTTTTATTTTAAAAAATGGAATACCATAAGCTGATGTTAATTTTTTAAAATTAGGTAATGTTACTCCGCTTTCAGAACTACTTCCTGAATAACTCCCATTAAATAAACCATTTTGAGTATGTCTTATAGTTAGGTAGCCTTCGTTACTATGAATGAAAATTTTAACAGGTAAATTATAATGTTTTAACGTTTGTAATTCTTGGATATTCATTTGAATACCTCCATCGCCCGTTGTCTGCCATACTTTTTTATTTGTTGCAACAGCAGCGCCAATAGCACCTGGAATATCAAATCCCATTTCAGCAAACCCATTAGATGTAAAAATAAGTTGTTTATTTTTTACATTAGCCGCTTGATGAAAACTTGTAAATCCTGAACCACTTGCTGTTGGTATAATTATATCACCTTCGTTTAGAGATTTAGTTAATAAATCGATTAGAGTAAATGTATTAAGATATTTTTTATTCTTGGAATATTCTGGAAGAGCTACTGGATATTTGTTTTTCCATGTTTGAGTAAGCTTTACCCAATTTTCAACATTCGAGTTAATATGTGATAAATCCTCTTTTTTTAAATATAAAATTAGTTTTTCTAAAAAAAGTTTGGCATCACAACATACTGATTCATCAGGTTTTATAGGGTGTTTGAGTAATTCATTAGGATCAATATCTACATATACTTTTTTAGCATCACGAGCAAATTCAGAATAAACATATCCGGTTTGTGTAATATTTAATCTTGAACCTATACTAATAAGTAAATCACTATTTTGAACAGCGAAATTTGCACCCCTTTGACCATAAGTCCCAAATCTACCAACGTATCTTTTATAATTTGATGGGATTAAATCCAAAGCGTTCCAACCTAGACAAATTGGGGAATGCCATAAATTTATTAATTTTTTAGATAATTCTTCTGCATCAGCTGCTTTTACACCGTGTCCAAACAATAATATCGGTCGTTTGGAATTTTTAATTAGCCCAATTATTCGTTTAATTTGAGATTGTTCAATTTTATTGGTTTTTGTTTCTTTTACAGGGATATAATCTTCTAATTTTTTTTCATCAATTATACTAGATTGTATATCCATTGGTATATCAAGCCAAACTGGACCTGGACGCCCACTTTTAGCTAAATGTAGAGCCTTTTGTAAACAATATTTTATTTTGTATGGATCATCAATTACAACTGCATATTTTGTTACTGGTTTCACCATATCAATTATATTTATTTCTTGTATGCCATTTTGTCTTACATTAGTTGTTCCAATCATATATTTTCTTTGAACTTGTCCTGAAATATACAAGCCAGGAACGGAATCTACCCAACAGTCTAACATTCCTGTAATTGCATTAGTTGCACCGGGACCTGTTGTTACAATGCAAACACCTATGTTTTTAGTAGCTCTAGAATATGAATATGCTGCCATTGCGGAAGCTTGTTCATGATGATTGCAAATATATTTTAGGTGTTTTGATTTTTTTATAGAATCTAGTAAATGCAAGTCTCCCGCACCAGATACTGTAAACACGTGTTTAACACCGATTTTTGAAATAAAATTAGCAATGTAGTCAGATACTTTTATCATAAGGGTTATAGTTTTTTAAAAACTAAAAATTGATGATTAGCGGTTAATATTTCTTCGCAAGAAAAGTTTTCATTATTGTAAATAGGAAATGCTTCTCCTATGTCAATAAAGTTTTTTGATTTCATTTTGATTGTATTGCATATAGGTACAATCATAATGGTTGAATTATTTATGTTTGGTTTTTGAGAAACTAGTTCTATTTCTATATTTTTAAATTTCCAACTTGCAAAGTCTTTTTCTTCGAAAGGAAAATACTCATATAAACTAAAATCAGAGGAATATTCATTAGTTTTCTCGTAACCACTACTTTGTCTCCCATACGCATCGTGCATGCGAACTAAGTCACCCTTAATTGGCGGCGTTTCAATTTCCATAATAAAAGCTCCTGCGTCTGAAATTGACTTAGAAGAGTGAAACACACAAGGCTCCAATACAACAGCTTCAAGCGTTTTTAATTTATATTTATCATCAATAGTGGTACACTGAACTTCTCCGTCAAGAACAATTAAAGAGGTTCGTTTTTTTGCGTGACAGTGCAGAGAAGTAGATTGACCTTTTGTAATTCTCAAGAACCAAATTGCTACTTTTTCATTTTGAAACCATAAATATTCATAGCCCCATGGCTTATTAACTACAATATTTTTGTAATCAAAGTCATTAGCAAAATCAGATGACTCAACTTTTAATCTCGAAAGATTTTCAAAATCGTTAAGTGATGGATAAACTTTGTAAATCATTATTTTTGGTTAATGTCGTAATACACTTTAAGTGTTTCTTTCATCCAAATAGCATTATCTCTAAAATGCGGAGCAGTTACAATATTACCGTCTGCTATAACAGATACATTTTGATAATCTGCTCCAGCATTTATTAAGTCGTCTTTGCAACCAACATAGCAAGTCATTTTTTTTCCTTTTACTATACCTGCTGAAATTAGAACCCAAGGTCCGTGACAAACTGAAGAAATGACTTTTCCCTGAATATTCATTTCTTGAATAAATTTAAGCATTTCTGGAATTTGACGCAAGCGGTCTGGTGATTCTAATCCTCCGGGAATTACCAACATATCATAGTCTAAATGATTTAGTTGTTTTATATCTGTATTTGCTTTAATTGGCAAACCATGTTTAGCAATAACGTCTATCCCTCCATCGGATGCTACATCAATTGTAAATCCATCTTCTGCTAACCTATAGTATGGGTAGCAAAACTCAGTATCTTCAACTGCAGGTCCTACAACTATAACAGCCTTTTTAAACATATTTTAAGTATTTTAATGATTAATTTTTAGCAAATGCCCAACCAAGGCCTTTTATTTGAATCATATAATTTTTGTATATAATCAATATCTCTTTCGGTGTCAATATTTTGCCAAAATTCATTGTGCTGAAAAATATTGATGTTTTTTTCTTCAATTAAATTATTAAAGACTTCGTTTTCAAAATTGCATTCATTTATAGGGGATAACTTTTCAAATATATTAGGATTAGCAATCATAAATCCTCCGTTAATTCTAGATTGAAACATTTCTAATTTAGCATTTGCATTATAAGTTATAGATTCATTTTCTTTAATATAAAATGTTCCAAAACGAGAAGGTGGATGAACACCACTAATCGTTAATATTTTATTACTTGAAATATGAGCATCTAACAAATCATTAATTTTTATGTTTGCTAAAATATCAGAGTATGTTATAAAGAATGATTCGTGTTTTAAATACCTTTCACATCTTGCAATTCTTGCGCCAGTGCTAGCAGAAATTCCAGTATCTATTAATTTTATTTTCCAATTTTCTTCAGGGATTTTGTTTAATGATTTAATCTGATTATTACTTATACTGACCTCAATATCGTGTAGTAATTCAAAACTATTAATAAAGTAATTTTTAATTAAATCACCACCTTGACCAAGTGCTAATATAAATTCATTATAACCATATCCACTAAAAAGTTTCATTATATGCCATATTAAAGGCCTGTTTCCGATTTTTATTAGTGCTTTAGGAATTCGAGATTGTGAAATAGGATCAATTATACCTCTTCCACCACATAATATTAAACATTTCATTGAGATAGTTTTTTTTGATGATATAAAACGGTTTTTTTTATTGCGTCTTCAAGACTTACAGTTACATCTAATTTGAGTATATTTTTCGCCTTTTCAATGGATGGTACATATCGTTGAATAGTTTCATTTGTTTTTTTCTCTGCAATATTTATATTTTTAATCGAATTCGGAAATAAATTTACCATTGTTTTTGCTAAATCATAAATTGATATGAAATAATCCGAACCTACATTTATTGGATCACAAGGATGAGCATGAAGTAATATTTTAATTAACCAAATTATTAAATCAGAACT
>CANHJJ010000083.1 GCA_947460565.1 Bacteroidota bacterium | reverse complement strand
GGTAACGATGTATTTAAATGAAAACCTTCAAAAGGAATACTATGACAAGATTATTGATTTGAAGCCAAAAAGGGTGATTTTCAACCCAGGTACAGAAAACCAAGTGTTTATGGAGATACTTAAAAAAAATGGCATACAGCCTCTTGAAGCCTGCACTTTGGTACTTCTTCGTACCAATCAATTCTAGCGGTTCATATTTCTATACTTTCACATTTTTTATGTGGATAGTATTGTTTTTCAATAAAGTACTTTCGTGCAAAATATCAAAAATGAAAAGAATTGGGATTTTGTTAATTTCAATCATGGCTTTGATTTCTTGTCAATCGCCTAAAGAAAAACAAATAGATAGAATCAAATCATTGGAAGCGAGCGATAGCAGTTTTAATGTAAACATAATGAACGAATTGAACAATGCGTATATTGATTTTACTGAAAAATATCCAGACGATACGCATACACCTGAGTACTTGCTTAAAGCCGCTCAACGTAGCAGTGTTTTGGGCAAACCAAATGAGTCTATTGCATTATTTAATAAGATAATCGAAAAATATCCTAACTCAAATTTTAGTGAAGAAGCATTGTTTTTAAAGGCATATACCTATGAAAACAACCTGAACGAAACCGATAAGGCCAAACAAACTTATGAGGATTTTATTCATAAATACCCTAAAAGTCAGCTAGTTGAAGATGCCAAATTATCTCTGCAAAATGTAGGAAAATCTCCGGAGGAAATTATGGAAGGCATAACCGATAAGGATGAAGACTAATTTTGAAGAACTAAATTCTTGGCGTTTATGGTACTTATTGAATTCACTAATTCTATAAACTCTGATATACTGTTAATAATTCGAACGTTTGCAGGGCATTTCACATTGGCATTTAAAATCTGAGATCCTGTTAAAAATATTTGACTTTCGGGCCAATTTGAAGAGAGATAATCTATCATTTCTTGTTTGTCCATCTGAAACGTTGCGCATGTGATGGTAGAAAAAATATAGTCAACAATACCATTATCAAAGGTTATTTTCAAATCTTTTACAGGCACTTCTTGGCCTAAGTAAATAACTTCATGACCGCGGTTACGTATGATATAATTGGCAAATAAAAGACCTAATGAATGTTGCTCATTCTCGGGCAAAAAAAGCAAAAATCTCTTTCTATGTTCAGAATAAGTTCCAATCTGGCCATCAATTGAAACATAAAGCTTTTGCTTAATTATATTGGTAACGAAATGCTCATGCGCTGGCTGAATAGATCCTACTTGCCATAAAACACCGACTTCATGTAAAAACGGAAAGATAATCTTTACCATAGTTTGCTCTAATCCATATTGAATGATAGATTTAGACAACACCTTGTGAAAATCAAATTCGTCAAAACTCAACATAGAAGCTATAAGTGTTCTTATTTGAGAACTGTATTCTGTGCAGTTTGGTTTTAGATTAACCACTGCTTCTTGTATTTTATCCTGGCTTAACTTAGCAATTTCCGAAATTTTGATGCCATGGTTATTCAAGGTAACAACATTTAAGAACAATTTTAAATCTTCATCATCATAATACCTAATATTCGTTTCTGTACGTTTTGGTGTAACAATATTATACCTCTGCTCCCACATTCGTATTGTGTGGCTCTTTATACCAGTAACAGATTCAATATCTTTAATAGAAAACTTACCCAAAATTATTTTATTAGTTATATATTTGGTAGAAACAGAATGTGACCATTTTTGTTTTAAAGGTTAGATATAAAATATGAAAAATATACTTGTTACAGGCGGAAGCGGTTTAGTTGGCAAACATCTAACCCGAATTTTAGAAGAAAATAAATCAGAAGTTTCTTGGATAGGTAGATCCAAAAAAGAAAGACCTTTTCATCAAAAATACAATTGGGATTTTGAAAATGGGAACATTGATAAAGGCTGGCTTCAAAATACAGATACCATTATTCATTTGGCAGGTGCAGGGGTTGCGGAACACAAATGGTCGGATTCATACAAAAAAGAAATCTATGAAAGCCGAATAAAATCAACGAAATTGTTGCATGATACACTTTCAAATAATGATCACTCGGTAAAAACTTTGGTTTGCGCGTCTGCCATTGGCATATATGGAAATAATTGTCTAGAAAGCACAGATGAAACTTTCCCGGCACAAACTAATTTCCTAGCAAAGGTTTGTGATGATTGGGAGAAAGAGGCTCATAAATTTGAATTGCTTGGTATTAGGGTTGTAATTATTAGGGTAGGTATTGTTTTGGCTAAAGAAGGAGGTTTTGTAAAAGCTGTGTCAGCTCCCGCCAAATGGGGTTTAGGAGCAGCCTTTGGAAACGGAAAAATGATGACGAGCTGGATTCATATCAATGACCTTTGTAGGATTTTCATGAAAGCTGGAAATGACATAAACATGAAAGGTGCCTATAATGCCGTTGCCTCAAATCCAGTAAGCAACAAACAAATAACCAAGGCCATTTGCCAAGCTTTACATCGTCCCTATTTCTTGCCGAATGTTCCTGCGTTCATGCTTAAATTAGTTTTAGGCGAAATGGCAAGCATGATTCTTGCCAATCAAAATATATCATCAAAAAAAATTGAAAAGGCAGGGTATACATTTGTATTTAATTATGCTGAAGAAGCCATAAGAGATGTCATAAAATAGTAAAATGCTTAAAATATATTCGCTTGAATATATGCATACTGAACTAAATTAACTGATAACGCGTCTTATGTTCAAAACATTTTGGAGATAAAACTCCACAAATTATCATATTAGCAATGTTTTTGCGTTTTCAAATTAATACATACGGCTATGGCAAAGGAAAAACCTATTAACTACAAATTTCGTGATTTGAAAATATTTGGAAGTACTGAGTGGCTTGCAAATAATGAAAAGAAATACCGTTTGGTGTATGATGAAATTGAGTGCAGTTTCATCTATTGCGAGCTAAGTTTTTTCAACAAACTATTTGATGAAAACGATTGGGATGTAAAGATTAGCTTGAAATGTATTAACCAAGCTGACGGAATAGAAATATGCAATCTTACTGCCGACAGGCCCATCAAAAAAGACGAAAACATTGTATATGTGCGTGAAGGTTGGGGAGTTAAAACCCAAGGGACCTACTGGAAGAAAGGGGTGTATCGCTGGGAAGCATGGATAGACAATGTCTTTGTAGGAGAAAAATTATTTTATATAAACGATGTTGGCCCCGTTAGCGAAACCGTTAACCCGTATTTCAGCATCAATTCTTTGCGTGTTTACGAAGGACCTGATAGCAATTTAGAAAAATCTGAAAGGCATTACTTATCAGGATTTGATTGCAAAGAAACACGATATGTGTGGGTGGAATTAAATGGCGAAAACCTTGTTATTGATAGCGAAAACTGGCCTTGTGAATTTTATTTCAATTTCAAAACCCGTTCAGGACAACTTAAAGGAAGCATCGAAAAATTATTTTTTGTCACAGCCAAAGATCAAAAATTTGATTGCACCATTGGTTGGGGCAGCGACTTGAAAGGTACTTGGGGCAATGATAGTTACTCTGTTGACATCATTTTCATGGATAAAATCATTGCCAATGTTCCCTTTGAAATTGGAGATGGCATTATTGAAGAAGGGAAACTAATTAAAGAACCACTAAAAAAAGATAAGGTGAAAGTGGTGGAAGAAAAGCCTGCCGAAACCAATGTAGATGATGTCTTGAAGGAATTGGATGCCTTAATTGGCTTAGACTCCATCAAGAAAAAAGTTAAAGAATATACTACCTACTTGAACTTCTTAAAACTAAGAAAAGAAAAAGGTTTTGAAGATAAAGAAAAGATAAACTTACATGCTGTGTTTACCGGTAATCCTGGCACGGGAAAAACAACGGTAGCCAAAATGCTCGGTAAAATTTATCAGCAATTAGGCTTACTTAGTAAAGGCCATGTGGTGGAAGTGGATAGAAGTGATATTGTTGCTGAATATATTGGTCAAACTGCACCAAAAACAAAAGATATTATTAAGAAAGCCAAAGGGGGCATTTTGTTTATTGACGAGGCTTATGCCTTGGCAAGAAAAAATGATGACTCAAAAGATTTTGGAAAAGAGGCCATTGAAATATTGCTTAAAGAAATGAGTGATGGAGATGGTGATATCTCCATTATAGTTGCTGGTTACCCTGATGAAATGACTGGATTTTTAGAATCAAATCCGGGAATGAAATCGCGTTTCCAAATGTTTTATGATTTCCCTGATTATACTCCACAAGAGTTGATGCAGATTACAGATTATACCGCTCAAAAACGAACCATCAAATTTAGTGGTGAAGCGCGTGAAATGATGTATAAAAAATTGGTAGATGCATACAGAAATAGAGATAGGATGTTTGGCAATGCCCGTTATGTAAACTCTTTGATAGATGAAAGCAAAATGAATATGGGATTGCGATTGATGCAAAACGCCAATCCAAGTGAATTGAGTAATGATGAGTTAAGCACTATTGAATCGGTTGATATTGAAAAAATATTCAACTCTAAAACAAAAATGATTGCCGACATTCCTGTGGATGAAGAATTACTTAGGTCTTCACTCAATTCATTGCATGCCATGATAGGTTTGCAAACAGTGAAAAACGAGATTGATGAGTTGGTAAAACTGGTTCGATTTTATAAAGAAATTGGTAAAGACATTCGTCAATCATTCTCCTTGCATGCAGTTTTTACAGGCAATCCAGGAACAGGTAAAACCACTGTAGCCCGATTACTTGCTCAAATCTATAAAGCCTTGGGTATTTTAGAAAGAGGCAATTTAGTGGAATGCGATAGACAAGCCTTGGTAGGTGGTTATGTGGGTCAAACCGCCATAAAAACAAACGATATTTTGAATAGGTCAATGGGTGGGGTATTGTTTATTGACGAAGCATACGCCCTAAGCGAAGGTGGTGAAAATGATTTTGGTAAAGAGGCCATAGAAACCATCTTGAAACGTATGGAAGATAATCGTGGCGATTTTATTGTGATTGTAGCTGGTTATACTGAAAACATGGTTCGCTTCCTAGAATCAAATCCAGGTTTGCGTTCTCGTTTTGATAGAGAAATGAATTTTGCTGACTATGATGCAGCTCAATTGTTTGATATTGCTGTAAAAATGTTGGCTGCGAATAGCATCAAAGCAGATGAGGCTGCATCTAAACATTTAAAAGAATATATGGAATTTTTATCAAAAGGTAGGAATGAATTCTTCGGAAATGCACGTCACGTAAGGAAAATTGTGGAAGAATCAATCAAAAACCAACATTTGAGATTGGCCATGTTAGAACCAGAAAAGCGTGACAAAGAAATGATTCACGAGCTCACTTATGATGATGTAAAAGAGTTTGAAATTGATTACAGCAAAATTGTTGAAACTCGCAAACCATCTATTGGATTCAAGTTGAATTAATGGATAATGATCCTAGATTATATAAACTAAATTTAGAATAAACTTTTATTCAAGAAACTTGAATGGCAATTTTTCTTCGAACCAAGAAAATATTGCCATTCAAGTTTTCAATACAATTTTCTTACATTTGCCTCACATGAACAATAAGTATATTACTCCTTTAGCCATTGTTTTATCTGTGCTTGTTATAGACCAATGGGTTAAATATTATATCAAAACGCATTTCTTTTTAGGTGAAGAAGTGAATGTAATGGGTGATTGGTTTAAAATACATTTTACTGAAAATTACGGAATGGCTTTTGGCCTTGAGTTTGGCGGAAAAAGTGGTAAAATCTTTCTAACTGTTTTTAGATTGATTGCTGTTAGTTTTATCGGTTGGTATATTCATACACTTATAAAAAGTAATGCACACAAAGGCTATATCACAAGCTGGACTTTGATTTTAGCGGGTGCTATTGGCAATATCCTTGATAGTATTTATTATGGAGTTATGTTTCACTACGATTCATGGTTTCATGGCCGTGTGGTTGATATGTTCTACTTCCCACTTATCAATACTACCATACCAGAGTGGTTTCCAATTTGGAAAGGTGAAGAGTTTGAGTTTTTCAGACCTGTTTTTAATGTAGCGGATGCTGCTATTTCAATTGGATTTATTGCCATCATTATCTTCCAGAAGAAATTCTTTGCTGAAGAAAACAAGAAAGAAACTGAACGCATTGAAAGTGCAGAAGAGAGCGTTTCATAGATAATATTTTGTTAGCTTTCTCAATATTTTAGGTACAAAATATGTATCCTTTTACATAGGCGTATTAGCTGTCTAACGCCTTTCTGCCCATAACCTTGCGCTCAATCGTCTGACAGCAGTATATCTGCTAAGTCTTCCGCTATTTTGCTCCCTAATGCTACCCCCATTCCATTGAGCCTTACTCCCATGGCAATTCTATCACTCATGCTTTGTAGTAAGGGTAATTTATTAGGACCAAAAGCCATGATGCCAGTCCATGTTTGTTCAATGGTATAAGAATAATTGGGGATAATCATTTCGCTTAAATATTGCTGCAATTGGGCAATAATCTTTTCATTGGTTTCAAAACTAGTTGTGGCTTCCTTTTCAAAATCAAGATTGCGGCCACCACCAAAAATAATGCGGTTTTCAAAATTTCGGAAATAGTAAAAGCCCTCATCAAAACTAAAGATACCCTTCACTTTTAGATCAGATATTGGTGAGGTAACAAGCACCTGTCCCCTACCTGGATTAATCTCTAAATGAGGAAACAATTTACGGGTAAAGGCATTTGTGCAAATGGCCACTTTACTTGCCTTAAAAGCAATGTTATTGTATGATGAATTGGCATGAACCAAAACATACTTATCATTCTCTTCAATCACTGAAACATCTGCACCAGTTATGATTTTTATTCCCATTGAGGATGCATATTGATGAAGTGAGTTCATCATTTTACCTGTGTTTATCTGCCCTTCGAGCGAGTTGACAACAATGCTTTGAAGCTTGTTTGCGTTAAAACCAAAAGTACCTATTTTGCTTATATCTTCTTTAAAAACGTCTTGCTTAAAAATCGGTCTCAGCCTATCGTTCATAGAAGATAATTGCTCCAAATGTGCGTTTGATTCATGGTTTAGAATTAGTTCATAACCACTATTGTTTTGAAAATCTATAGCAGTATCACCCAAGCGTTTTCGCAATAACTGCAAGCCAATCCATCGATTTTCAATAAGTTGAAGAAGCTTATCCTCACCCATCAAAGCAAGGTCATACACCTTTTCGCTAAGTGAGCCAATGCAAGCAAAACCCGCATTTTTAGTACTAGAACCAGTTGGTAAAAGCCCTCTTTCCAACACCAAAATATTGGCATTAGGCTTGCGCTCCTTTATTACACAAGCCGTTGAAAGCCCTGTTATTCCTGAACCTACAACAATATAATCATAATGAATGAGTTCTTTTTGCTCCCAAAAACTT
>CANHJJ010000082.1 GCA_947460565.1 Bacteroidota bacterium | reverse complement strand
CTGGTAATAACTACTCTTTTATGGGTGTGCAGCAATTGATGAGTGTGCCTTATTCCATATTTTCCGGTACTAATAAGGGCTCTAATGCCAATACCATGCTTTATTTATCTGATGGATTTTAATTATCAATAATATGAAAAAAATTATAACCATAGCCATGCTGCTGTTTTCATTGGCTTCTTATGCACAAGGGAATTTGCAGTTTAATCAGGTATTAAATATAAAAAACGGAGATACATATACTGTTCCTGCTGGGAAAGTTTTGAAGATAACTTCAACAGGATCTGGGCATAATTTAACAGTTAAATTGCCATATACTAATTGTATTTATCAATCGGGTAATATTTATTGTTATTATACCCACAATACATTTGAAATTGCTTCAATAGCTGGGTTAAAATATAATTTAACCCAGCTTACTAATAGTACTATTGCACCTCAAGGTCAGTGCAGCCAATGTCCAGCAACATTGGATACCCCAGTATTGGGTGGTTTTGGTGCACCGACAGTATGGTTAAAGGCAGGAGAAGTTATTTCAATTGTACAAGGCACAGGTATGTTAATTTCAGCCATTGAATTTAATATCGTTCAATAATTAAACACAAAAAATAACATGAAAAAAACAATAACAATTGCGATTCTATTATTTTCAATGGCAACCTATGCGCAAGGGAATTTACAGTTTAATCAGGTACTGACATATACAGGAACTTTAACACCTAGTCAATTTGTAAGTTCTACATACACAGTTCCAACTGGAAAGATTTGGAAAATTAAATTTGTAAATAAATTATCTTATTCAATTGCCTTAAACAATCAAGGAAATCAACCTTTTTATGCTGGTTTTGCACTTAACATCAATAGCAAATGGCTATTTGGAGAGAATTTCACTGAAATTTTTCTAAAATCTAATGATACATTAAAGCTCGGATGGACAAATCAATCTGCCGTGCCTAGTTACAATGTTGCCTATTGCAATTTTGATTTTGTAATATCTATAGTTGAGTTCAACATCGTTCAATAATTTTAAATATAAAAAACAACATGAAAAAAATACTAACAATAGCCATTCTATTATTTTCAATGGCTGCTTATGCACAAGGCAATTTGCAATTTAATAGGGTAAGAACTTTTACTGGTATTACAACTACTACATTCGATACAGTACCTAGCGGTAAAGTATGGAAAATTGAATCTATGGGCATTAGTGGAGGGCGCGATTTTAGTAATAATTTAACAGGTTGTTTAACAATAAATAATGCTTGTTATAGCAATGTTGCAAGGGAAATAAATACAGGAAACAACAATGTAATTTCATTATCTGTAATTAAAGAAACAATTTGGTTACAATTTGGAGATTATTTAGGTTGGGCTGGTGCAGGACGAAGTTATGTTGTTTCTATAATTGAGTACAACATTATTCAATAAACTAATCTTATTATGAAAATAAATATACTATTCATTTTATCAATTATTATTGTTAAAGTTTCATACTCGCAAACTATCACGCGCAAGGCACAACCTGTGGCAGGTTCTTATTTCAGTAATGGAAATATTAACCTAAGTGCCACCATAGGTGAAACCTTTTATGCCACCTTGGGTAATCATACAAATATGCTTACACAAGGCTATCAGCAGCCTGAAAGCATAGATACGGGTGTGTATATAAACCTTACAGCTTTTATTGAAGGCTATTATGTGGGCAATTCAAAAATGCAAAGTTTGTTTAATACCCCAGGTGTTTTAACAGAAAATACAGTGTCGGACATCATACAGGTTAAACTTCACAGCAGCTATGCACCTTATGATTCTATTTATTCTTGTAATGCCCTTGTAAATACAGACGGAACAGCCAAGATATTGATTCCTGCAAGTGCTATTGGCAATGCATACTTTATTGTAGTAAAACATCGCAATAGCATTGAAACTTGGAGTGCAAGCCCAGTAAATATTACTGCTTTGGGGGCATCTTATAATTTTAGCAATGCAGCTAACAAAGCTTTTGGCGATAACTTATCAAATATGGGAAATGGTGTTTTTGCGATGTACAGTGGCGACATTACACAAGATGGTTCCGTAGATTTTAATGATTACCCTGCACTTGATATAGCAAGCAATGATGGCATATTGGGATATGATGCGAATGACCTAAACGGTGATGCTTCGGTTGATTTTAATGATTATCCCTTATTGGATATCAATAGCAATAACGGGGTGTTGGTGGTTAGGCCTTAATAATTCTTACATTTTATCATAAAAGAAAAAAATAATATGAAAGCTAAAAATCTAATATTAATACTATTTTCAATATTGCTTTTCGCAAGCACAAAAGCCCAAGCACCACTTGGCATACCTTACCAAGCGGCTGCAAGAAAAGCCAACGGACAAGCACTAACCAATACAGCTATTAAAGTACGCTTTAGTATTTTGGATAGTACGGCTACAGGCGCAGTTGCCTTTAAAGAAACCCATACCACCACCACCAATGCCTTGGGTATGTTTAACCTAAATGTGGGCATGGGAACGCCTATTACTGGTACTTTGGCGGGTGTAAATTGGGGCAATAATGCCAAGTTTTTGCAAGTTGAATTGGATACCACTGCTACTGGTAACAACTACTCATTTATGGGTGTGCAGCAATTGATGAGTGTGCCTTATGCATTATATGCAGCTGGACCTATTGGTGGTTTTACTCATTACATTGGAGAAACCTATAATGATGGAATAGTTTTTTATCTTTATAGGGGAAGTGATGGTTTGGAGCATGGTCTTATTATAGCACTTAGTGAAAGTAGTACTAATCTTGTGTGGCAAACAACAATAACTGGTGTTAGTGCTAGTAGCACCGATGACGGTGCATATAACACCAATTTAATAAATAATAGCCCTGCTAAAACTTATATTGCATCACTGGGCTCAGGGTGGTATATACCAAGTATTGATGAATTATCCTTGTTATATCGCAATCGTTTTGTGGTACAAAAAGCACTTCGAGCTGGTAATTATATGCAATTAACATACTGGTATTGGAGCAGCACAGAGTATGGTTCTTGGCAAGCATTAATGAGTGATTTTGAATTTGGAGTTAACAAGAATGAAGCTAAGTCTGTTGCCCGCAAAGTTCGAGGGGTAAGGGCTTTCTAACACAACTATCCTTAGAGTCAGCAGAGCGCTCTAAGGATGTATGATGAACAGTAGTGTCTCCGACATGGGTTGGTTTAGAAAACAAATTCGTTTTCATATTAAATCCGTAGTCAAGCCCGCTAGTATCTGTCTCACAAGACGGATAATTGGTATTCTGTGCTGAAAATGATTATTTCATAAACTCAAGTACTTTATCAACCATATTAGGCGAACCCATAATGATTGGCACACGTTGATGCAGTTCTGATGGTTCAATATCTAAGATTCTTTCTTTTGATGTAGTTGATTTTCCGCCTGCTTGCTCAGCAATAAAACTCATCGGAATACACTCAAACATTAAGCGCAACTTTCCATTAGGTGATTTTGCAGTTGGAGGGTAAATAAACACCCCACCTTTGAGTAGGTTTCTATGGAAATCCGCAATCATAGAGCCAATATAACGTGCCGAGTATGGACGGCTTGTTGCTTTGTCGGTTTCTTTTACCCAATTCAAATAGTTTTTGATGCCTTCGGGAAATTCGGCAGCATTGCCCTCGTTGATTGAATATATTTTTCCATCAGCAGGGGTTTTAATATCAGGGTGCGATAAACAGAATTCACCAATTGAAGGATCTAAGGTAAATCCATTTACCCCTTTGCCTGTGCTATACACCAGCATGGTAGAAGTACCATATACCACATAACCGGCAGCCACTAGCTTGTTTCCAGCTTGTAATACATCATTGATAGTAGGGTCGGTACCAGGCTCAGATACGCGATGATAGATAGAGAAAATGGTTCCGATAGAAACATTCACATCAATGTTTGATGAGCCATCCAAAGGGTCGATACAAATAACATATTTTCCATTTTTAGAATATGTACCTTCTAAAGGCACGATGTCATCATTCTCTTCACTTGCCATCACACAAACTTCGCCCCCTTTGCTGAGCGCCCAAATGAACATTTCGTTTCCAATGATGTCGAGTTTTTTTACATCTTCACCTTGCACATTGGTGCTTCCATGTTCACCTAAAATTTGAGTAAGACCTGCTTTGTTTACCTCGCGGCTTATTATTTTGGCTGCAATACCAATATCTCTTAAAAGCCTTGATAATTCTCCCTTTGCATAAGGAAACTCAACTTGCTTGTCAATAATAAATTGTCCGAGGGTAACTACATTAAAATCGCTCATAGTGTTTGTATTTTTAGTGTTTGTATTGTTTTATGCTGTTTTGCAAACCTAATGGTTTTTTACTTATTTATATAAAAGCTGATATCAGCTACTATTCTTTCAATTACAGCTTGGCTACAATTTGTGCTCAAAATGGAAATACTAAGTAGGTTTCTTTTGGTTTCAGTAAATTGATTTCGCCAAGCAGTCGGTGTTTCAGGCATAAAATCGCCTGCAGGTAAAAATGGGTAAAGGTTTTGAAATTCACCTTCATATTTACCTATGGTTTGTTCATCCTTTTGTTCAATCTCAACTGAATCTGCTATTTCAGTTTCAAGTGTAAGGATATTTGCCAAACGATAATTTACTTTATAGGCCACCCTTCGCATCTGATAAGTCTCAGTATAATTTACCTTTTTAAAACGTGTTACAAATTGATAGGCACCATTCCTTCCCTTTTGTACGTTTTCATTGATGGCTTCATAAGCTACTTTCATTTCATTACTTGGATTGAAATTATCAACTTGTGCATTATCAAGAGAAGAGAATAACAAGTATTTTAAACCAATACCTTCAGCCGTTTTGACGGCAGTAGCAGGATTTAAAAAAGCAGCTAATTCAAGTTGTTTATCTTTCAATCTGCTTTCAATGCCCGATTTGTCAAGCACTTTGATAAAAGGATTTGGTATTTGCTGAATCTTATTTGCAAGTTGGCTGTATAGTAGGTTTTCTTCCTTATCTAATTTTGTTTGATTGCCCATAGGTAAAACCCCAATGGTGATGGTTGCTTTTTCTAAGGCATCTGCTTTCAAATTTTGGCTATCTTTATATTTGGTATCGTATTCTAATACCTTCTCGAAACTGAAATAAGCCTCCTTATAATTCTGGTTTTTCATCATCCTTAAACCACGCTGATAAAGAGGTTCTAGCACGCTGCTCATTCTTACCACTGTGACCTCCTTGTAGCTTGAATCAAGTTCGGCTATTTGTGTAAATTGCTCTTCTGCCTTTTCGTATTTTCTTTGGTTGATGAGTTCAAGGCTGCTATAGTGAAGTTTTGTTATGTATTCGTCTTTAATATCTTCATACACCTCGTTATACATCGTAGGCCAATTTATATCAACCCCAACACTTTTCAAACGGTTATAGTATTTTTGGTTGTATTGGTATTGCTTCACTGCATCAGGCACATTGTTTTCAATTACAAGCTGACTGAATTTTTCAAATTTTCCATCGAGCACAAATTGTGCTGATGTTTTGAGGCCTGCCATAGCCAAAGGATTTTTGGGCTTTAGCAACAGGATATTGTAATAGTTATTGGCAGCTTCATTGTAGTTTTTGTCTTGCATGTCTATTTGCGCCTGACTCATAAAAGGCTTGGTGGCATCGCATGCAACCAAACTAAACAACAACAAAAGATAGATTATCTTTTTTAGCATATCTGCAAATAATGGATAAAATGGCTATAAAACAAAGAATAGATCATGCTTAGCTTCATTTAAATCAGGTACTTTATTTACCACTAGGTGAAAATAAAAAATCTATGGGGTTATCAATATCCTCGTATAAAAATTGGTAGCTTTTCATTTCTTTCAGACAAAAAGGTTGAATCAATAAAAGCATTTTGTGGTAAGATGATAAAGTGAGATTGCAAACAAATTCCCTTGGTTTAAGGCTTATGATCCCCTCATCTTCGTCTGATAAACTTAGGCTCAATTGGCAATTTTGAGCTTGAATATATGTTGCGGATTCCAGATTAAAATTAGACTTGTTACTTATGATGTGCATACTTATGGATTCGCTGAAGGCCTTGGCCTCGGCCGCATCAAAGTTATACAATCGGACAATCTTATCTCCAAACTCGTTGATGTTATTGATGTAATCTAGTTTCATTATTCTTGGTTTAGGCAAGATAGGATAAGTCCATAATAATAGGTAGCTTTTTCAAATAAAGTATCTATTTCTTCAATCGGATGTTTGATAGATAGTTTCAAATAGGGTCCTTCGGTTATTATATTTTCAGGCCATTTTGATACTTGGTTATAATCTTCAGTATCCAAATCTTGTTGCCAAATTTTGTCACTTCGCAATAAGTGAATACCATCCGAATCGCACATTTTAAGCTTTTTTTCAAAGCTAGCCATATTGTATATCTCTTTTCTGATAAACACATTGAAAGAAAAATATTTACCCCACCAAAATAGGGTTCGACAGAGAATAGGAAAATGGTTACCACCAATTTTGGGCAAATCGAGCACTAGGTAGGGCAAATTCAAATAATTTTCGCCTTTGCTTATTTTGAAGCTTTTCGCAGGTAAGGGTCTTGTAATAAGTGTGTTTGCAATAAGTTGCTCTCCCAACTCGTGCAAATGTGCTTGTATTTTGTCAATGGCATTTTTTTTGAGTAAGGGATATTCTGTATCGAGAATTAATTCAAATTCTTTGTTTGTAAGTTTAAATGATGAATTTTGCATCGCTTTTTACTTTTCATACAAATAAAAGCTTTTATAAAATTGAATGAAGAAATTTAATGTTTTAATAGTCCGTAGTTTTTTACAATCGTTCTTCCCCACGTTTGTAATAGTTATGTTTATCCTGCTAATGCAGGTGGTTTGGCTATATGTAGATGAGCTAGTGGGCAAAGGATTAGAGTGGACAGTTATTGCTGAATTGATGTTTTATTTTTCTGCCAGTCTTATTCCGCAGGCATTGCCTCTTTCGGTATTATTAGCCTCTATCATGACATTTGGTAACCTAGGCGAGAGCTATGAGCTAGTGGCTGCTAAGGCGGCAGGTATCTCTACCATGAAAATTTTTAGACCTATGATGTTGGTGATGGTAGGCATATCTCTTTTCGCTTTTTTTGTTTCTAATATTTTAATTCCTCAGGCTAATCTTAAACGCAGTTCATTATTGTATGATGTAAGGCAACAAAAACCTTCTTTAGCCATCACTGAGGGTGTGTTTTATACGGGTATCGAAGGAATTACCATGCGCGTGGGCAAGAAGGACAAGACTACGCAGGAGATGTATGACATCATGATTTATGATCAACGTGAGAATAATATCTACCCAGTTATCATTACAGCCAAACGCGGCACCATGGGCATGAGTGAGGACAAGCGTTTTTTGTTTTTCAAATTATATGATGGTGCTAGATACGAGGAAATGGAAAAACAGCAAGGCTATTTTAATTCCTATCCGCATACAAAGG
>CANHJJ010000081.1 GCA_947460565.1 Bacteroidota bacterium | reverse complement strand
TAAAGATGGCAAGAAAACGGCACAAATAAGATTATTTGCAGGTACTTTCTTTAATACTAGAAGTGGTTCTAATTACATTAATGCTCAGCTTGAAAATAGCTATTTTCAAGCGGGCGGATCAACTGGGAAATTTGATTATTTATATGATGAGTCATTAATAGGCAGGGCTGATAACAACCCTAAAGAAAGTGTTTATGGTCGTCAGGTTATCAACCGCGATGCGGGTTTTAGGAACTTCGCAAACATTGGAAGCAGTAAAACTTGGCTAACATCCGCTAATATTACCATTCCTTTTCCAATTAAACTGCCTATTGGGGTTTATGGAGATGTGGTGTATTTTGAAATTCCTTCTGGCTATACCACTTCTTCTAGCACAGGAGGCGGAACAACTTATACTTATTACCCTTCAAAAACTCAATTAAGTTACAGTGGAGGGATTTACCTAAGTGTAGCAAAAGGAATTTTCGAGATTTACCTACCTCTTTTTGCATCCGCAGATGTGCGAGAAGTTTGGGATAAACAAGACTTGAATCACCCATTTGAAAGGGCAAGTTTCTTGTTGAATTTAAACAAATTGAACCCTGCAGATTTGGCTAGAAATTTCACCTTTTAATGGCATTTAGTTAAGTGCCTAATTATCATACACAAACATTGATTTTTTTGTCTGATAAGTGTAAATTAAAAACATTAATGCTCTGTAAAAGAAATTCTTATATAAAATATATTGCATTTTTTCGTTAATGGCTTATCTTTTTACGAAATTTGCAACCCAAATGTTCTAAACATTCACTTAACAATAGGAAATAAGAAGTATAGATGAGACAACTTAAAATAAGCAAACAGTTTACTAATCGCGAAAGCAAATCGCTAGATAAGTATCTGAATGAGATTAGTAAAGTGCCGATGATTGATGCCCAAGAAGAGGTGGAACTAGCTCGTAGAATTCGTGAAGGAGATCAAGTAGCATTAGAGCGTTTGGTAAACGCCAACTTACGCTTTGTTGTTTCTGTATCAAAACAATATCAAAATCAAGGTTTAACCCTTGGTGATTTAATTAATGAAGGAAACTTAGGTTTGATTAAAGCGGCAAAACGTTTTGATGAAACCCGTGGTTTTAAATTCATTTCATATGCTGTTTGGTGGATTAGACAATCGATTTTGCAAGCTTTAGCTGACCAAAGTCGTATTGTACGTTTGCCTTTAAACAAAGTAGGCTCTATTGGTAGAATTGGTAACACTGCTGCTAAACTTGAACAAGAGCTTGAGCGCGAACCAACTGTTGATGAGATAGCAGAAGCCATGGATATTCCAGTACTTGAGGTTGAAAATGCTATGAGAAGTACTGGAAGACATCTAAGTATTGACGCCCCATTAACAGAAGGTGAAGACAATA
Source organism: Bacteroidota bacterium (assembly GCA_947460565.1). Lineage (GTDB taxonomy): Bacteria > Bacteroidota > Bacteroidia > UKL13-3 > UKL13-3 > RGVD01. Next base: position 6,145 of record CANHJJ010000081.1, on the reverse strand, counting down.
CCCTCTTAGGTGTGTTGGATAGTAATGATGAGCCTAGACCAGATGTTCAATTGATTAACGAATCACTTCAAAAAGAAATCAATCGTGTGATTTCAACTTTAAGCGAAAAAGAAAAAGACGTATTGAAGTTTTACTACGGTCTTGATGGCGGCCCTGCGCATACCTTGGAAGACATTAGCGAGAAGATTGGTTTAACCAGAGAGCGTGTTCGTCAGATTAAAGAAAAAGCATTACGCAGATTGCGCAAATCAAGCAAGAGCAAAATATTAAAAGCCTATTTAGGATAAATAACTTAAAAGCCGTTTCAAATGAAACGGCTTTTTTTATGCATTCGAAACAGCATGAACTTTTCCAATACCTTCGAAATTATAGGTGCTAAAAGCAAAGTGGTATATGTTACAGAATGATTTCGCACAGTGCATAGGAAACATTTCCAATTTAGCGAATCAGCCAAACCCTTTACAATTTAAGTAAAAGCAATATTAGAATCAGCGATTAACTAGTAATTCAATAATTCGTCAATAGCGGCTTTCAACCTTTCTTTAGGCAAGAAATTTTGCTCCAAGTCTGTATTGAAAGGCACAGGGGTGTCGAGCGATGCGACTCTAACAACAGGAGCATCTAAGAACTTAAAGCAATGCTGTGCAATGTGAGCAGCAATCTCTGCACCTATTCCACCTGTTAGGGTATCTTCATGCAACACAATTATTTTACCAGTTTTCTTCACACTTTGCTCCACTGCATTTTTATCCCAAGGCATCAAGGTTCTTAAGTCAAGAATATCGGCATCAATGTTTTGTTCTTTGGCAAATTTACTTGCCCAGTGGACTCCCGCGCCATAAGTTATGATGGATATTTCCTCCCCTTCTTGCACCTTGCGAGCAGGACCAATTTCTAATTCATAATAATCATCAAAAACAGCCTCTTCAATTTCTGTATTTCTATATAAATTTTTATGTTCAAAAAATAAAACTGGGTTAGGATCTGAAATACTTGCAGATAATAGACCTTTGGCATCGCCTGGTGTTGAAGGGTAAACTATTTTCAAACCTGGCACATGGAAAAACCAAGCCTCGTTGCTTTGCGAATGGAAAGGACCTGCGCCCATGCCTGCACCTGTTGGCATTCTAACCACCACATCGGCATTTTGTCCCCAACGGTAGTAACTCTTCGCTAGGTTATTTACAATTTGATTAAAACCAACACTCACAAAGTCTGCAAACTGCATTTCTACCATGGCTTTCATGCCTTTGATAGACAAGCCGTATCCAGCACCTAGAATCGCACTTTCACAAAGTGGGGTATTTCTTACCCTTGCTTTGCCAAACTCTTCCACAAAACCTTGCGTTATTTTAAACACACCACCATATTCAGCAATGTCTTGCCCCATCAAGACCAAATTATCATGCTTGCGCATCGACAATTTTAGGCCATCACTAATGGCATCAACTAAGCGCTTATCCGTTTTTTGAGTAGTCTCAGGTTTTACTGTAACATGTTGCAAATTTTCAAAATGACTAGAGGGAACTGAAGGTATGACTTTGAAAACATCATTTATTTCTTCATCTGTCACAGGTGTGATTTCAGGCTCATTTTCAACTGAAATTACCCCAGCATCTATTTCTGCCTTAATCTCAGATTTGATACTCGCAATTAGTTCCTGAGTGATGATGTTATTTTCTAGTAGGTACTTTTCGTAATTGACAACAGGGTCTTTTTTGCCCCAAATTTCAAATAATTCTTGCGGTACATATTTAACTCCTGATGCCTCCTCATGGCCGCGCATACGGAAAGTCATACATTCCAATAATACAGGTCTAGGGTTGTTACGCATCGACTCTGCCAAGTTTTTTATCACATCATAGGTTTCTAAAATATTATTACCATCAATGCGATAAGCCTCTATACCATATCCAACTCCTTTATCTATAAAACTTTTGAAACGAAACTGCTCATTGGTTGGTGTAGATAATCCATAGCCATTATTTTCTATTAGAAAGATTACTGGCAATTGCCATACAGCAGCTGTATTGATGGCTTCGTGGAAATCACCTTCACTTGCACCACCATCACCACTAAAGACCACACTGATTTTTTTCTCTTTTTTGATTTTATGCGCCAGTGCAATGCCATCAGCCACGCCCAACATAGCACCCAAATGCGATATCATTCCTACAATGTGGTACTCATTAGTTCCGAAATGGAACGAGCGCTCACGGCCTTTTGAAAAACCATTTTTCTTGCCTTGCCATTGGCTAAAAAGCTTGGCAAATGGAATGTTTCTTCCAGTAAAAACGCCCAAATTACGGTGTAATGGAAGCACGTATTCATCATCGTGCAGCGCCTTCACACAACCTACGCTAATTGCTTCTTGGCCAATACCACTAAACCATTTACTCACTTTTCCTTGACGTAGTAAAATAAGCATTTTTTCTTCGATAAGGCGCGGTTTAATAATGGCTTTATAAAGATCTACAAGGGTATCATCACTATAGTTTTTACGATTATAATTAAGCATAATTTGAATTAATAAGGCGGAGCGAAAATACGTCTAAAGTTTTTAATTACTTATAAATAAAGCATGATTTTGCAAGCAAAAAAGCACTAAAACCTTCGTTGAATAAGTTTTTCTAACTCTACCACAAGCTCGTTTTTTGCTTGCCAATTATATTGGGTTTTTAACTCGGCAAAATATCCCATAGCCTCAGTGATGTCTGATGCATTGTTTATTCTATCAATGTTTTTAGCATAATCCACGACATTTTCTTTGAAAAGCTCATTCACAAAAGCAATTTTCTTATTCAATGATATGGCCGTTTTTAGGTTATCAATTTTAGGTTCAACGGGTTTATCTGAAATCTGATACCTCTCAATGTTTTTGGCTATGCGCTCATTAAAGCTTAGTTCATCCTCCATTTTTTCAACACTTAAAACAGGTTCGGGTTTTGGATCTTCTTTTGGTATTTCAGGCATCACCGTTCTACCAATCTTCAGTTCAGGCTTCCAATCAGTAGGCTTATGTGTTTCAATCTTATTTTCAATTATTGGGGTTTGAATGACAGCTATAGGCTCTTCAACTACCTTAATGATTTCAAATTCTTCAATCTCTTCTTCTTCTACAATAATTTCAGCAATGCTGTTCAATGTAACTTCCTGTCCAGCTGTTTCAATCATGTTGTTAAAAGAGGGCAATTCTTCAATCAAAATATCTTCCAATTTAGGTATTTCATTTACCACTTCTGGGGCAGGATTATTTATGATGATAGGCTCTTCTGCTTTTATTGTCTCTCCTTTCGATGCAACATTTTCAATTATTTGCTCTTCATTGGTTTTTAGCCTTAGTAATAGATCGTACAATTCTGCACAATTTTTCTTTAATACTTCCTTTTCAATGGCTAGCAGATTCTTGTTATGAGATAATATATCATCACTCAATTCTGTCATCTCTGCTAAGCGGCTCTTAATTTTAGTTATCAGTTGCAATGAATTCATAGGGCAAAAATTGCTTTTTATATGGTAATTGGTAATAATAAAAATAAACATGTGTTATTAAGTGTGCTACGAACACTAAGCTTAGGGATATATTGGCTTTTTTGAATTAACAATCGCATACATATTTTGCCAAAACCCTCTCCCTCATTCAATACATACAACAAATGCCTTCCATCATTTTTACATGTGAGACAAAAAGTTATTTTTGCCAAACATGTTTTTAGAACCGCACAGAAATACCTCATACAAGAAAGGCTGGATAGAAGTTGTGTGTGGATCTATGTTTTCGGGTAAAACCGAAGAGTTGATTCGTAGGCTAAATAGGGCAAAAATTGCCAACCAAAATATAGAGATTTTTAAGCCTGCTGTGGATACGCGCTATGACGAAAACGATGTAGTTTCGCATAATTCGAACTCCATTTCTTCGACACCTGTAGCTTCATCTCTTAATATTCTTCTAATGGCCAATGAGGCAGATGTGATTGGTATTGACGAAGCACAATTTTTTGATGATGAGTTGGTATATGTTTGCGAGAAACTAGCTGAACAAGGCATTCGTGTAGTGGTTGCAGGCCTAGATATGGATTATTTAGGCAAACCTTTTGGACCTATGCCCAAACTGATGGCTATTGCTGAATATGTTACCAAAGTGCACGCCATTTGTATGGTTTGTGGTGATTTGGCCACCCATTCGTTTCGTAAAACCAGCAATGATGCCTTGGTTATGCTTGGCGAAAAAGATACTTACGAAGCCCGCTGCCGACATTGCTTTGGCGAGGGAATGAAAGGTTGATTTTTGTTTCGTTTTTTCAAGAAAAATGAAAGCTACCGAATTTGCTTTTCAAACGAACATCTATCTTAAGTTTTTCATTTTCCTTTTGAAGCATCAAAATCCCGATGAGTCGGGCCAAAATGCTTCTTCCGATTAATCGGAATCAAGGTGCAAGCATACGCAATTCCCAAACTCAAAAAGATTTCCCCTTGCCGCTGTATGCTTTTTGCCGCTTGAACGCTGGTCATTGCGAACGAAATCCCGATAATCGGGATTCGCAATGACGATTGCACGCACTACGAAAATCGTGCTTCGCATTCGGAAGGCTATTTGGTCCGACCCTTATAAAATCTGCAAGAAAATGACTTTGGCCTATTTAGATGTTCGTTTTGTATAATGACGAAAGAAAGCTATAAGCAATATGCATTTATTTGTTATATCTTATTTAAGTGTTATTGAATCCACTTATACATTCTCTAAAAATCCTGAGTTAAACTTACATAGTAAACAGGCTTTTTGTTTATCTCCGCATCTTGTATGCCCCAAGCCACATCAAACCTCACAAAATAACCCAATAATTTAGTTCTTAAACCTCCGCCAAAACCGGCAACGATTGGGTCGCGCACATTAATCACTTTGGCTCTAATAGGCTTGATATCTATTATTTTTTGGTTGAAGGTATTGTCTTCGCTATATGGATTATCTCCCACCCAAGCTGAGCCAATATCAAAGAAGGGTACCACTTGAAAATTGTGCAAAAATTCACTTCTCAAAGGGCGGTTGAAGGCATATTGAAACACTGGGAAACGTATCTCTGTATTGATAACGGCAAATGTGTTTCCATTGCGAATGTTTTGATCAAAACCCCTAAGATTACAAGCCAATGCCTGAAAAATATAATTTTGATCTCCTGAGGTTGAAATATCATTATTAAAACGAGGAATAATCCAATTCTCTACTCCACCTAGGTAATATACAACCTTGGCTGGTCCAAAAGAAGTATTGGCACTCACCCTTGTTGCCCAAATAATCTGACGATGTATTTTTTCAAAGTGCCTTAGATCAAAACCTAGCACATTCATTTGCACATCGCTGTTGTCAACACTGATATACTTTTCATAAAAAACTTTAAACTTAGTGCCATTCAAAAGGTTCAACCCTTTAGGAACTGAATTGTCAAAAACATACTCCAATTTAAAACCTGCCCAATTGGTAATTCTATCTGGCGCTTCAAGCGAAGCTTGGCCATTGGCCCTGTAAACATCTCGGTCTTGGCGACCAAAAATGTTTAATCTAAAACTACTTGTTTGACTAATTGGGTATTTGGTGATGTACCTTAACTCATGTGATAAACTTCTTGCACTAAATCCTTCAGGACTATTTCCAGCCCTCGATTGGCGGTAAAATTGAAATTTATGGTCCATTCGTTTTTTCAAAGTTTCGAACGAAACAAAATAATCCAATCCACTCAAATCATAGCTTATGCGAAGTCCGCCCACAAATCGATAGTCTTCAAACAAATCAACCATGCCTAATTTGAATAAGCCATTCAATCCCGGATTAAATAATTGTGCGCCTGCAGCAGAAATAGGCTGATAATAAGTATTGATGATGGAATTATCAGCCAACTGGGTTACTAATTCATCTGCGAAAAAAGTAACATCATAAAAACGAGGTGAAGTTAGTTTCACATTGTTTTTGTTAGCCCCATTTTTAAGTGAAGAGCCAAACTTTGGCAAAACCAAATAGGCTGGCTTTTTATAATCAGGTTTGGTAAACTCGCTTACAAAAAAATATCCTGTGGAATCAAGTGGAATGCGGGTTTCGGTTTCTTCTTTTACTTCCTGAACAAGTTGTGTAAAGCCTGGTAATCGCCTATAT
>CANHJJ010000080.1 GCA_947460565.1 Bacteroidota bacterium | reverse complement strand
GGCAGATGGCATGAGCAAAGGCATTGCCTTCTTGATGAAAAAAAATAAAATTGATGTGATTGCAGGTTTTGGAAAATTGGTTTCTGCAGGTAAAGTAGAAGTTACCCCGACAGAAATCGGGGCTGCAGGTGCTAAAGTCATTCATGAAGCTAAACATATTATTTTGGCTACAGGTGCAAGAAGCCGTGAATTGCCAAATATTAAATTAGACGGTAAAAAAATTCTCGGATACCGCGAAGCCATGGTAATGCCTAGTCAACCTAAGAGCATGATTGTAATGGGTAGCGGAGCCATTGGATGCGAGTTTGCTTATTTCTACAACAGCATGGGTACCAAGGTTACCATCGTAGAGTTTTTACCAAATATCCTTCCTGTTGAAGATGAAGATTCGTCAAAAGAAGTGGCCAAATCTTTCAAAAAATCTGGTATCGACATCATGACCTCTGCTTCGGTAGAGTCTGTAGATACAAGTGGAGTGGGTTGCAAAGTGAAAATTAAAACAGCTGAAGGCATCAAAGAAATGGAATGCGATGTGGTTCTTTCGGCAGTTGGAATTCAAACCAATCTTGAGGGCTTAGGTCTTGAAACATTGGGTGTAAAAACCGATAAAGGCAAAGTATTGGTAGATGATTATTACCAAACCAATGTAAAAGGCGTATATGCAATTGGTGACATCGTTAAAGGTCAAGCACTTGCGCATGTTGCCAGTGCTGAGGGTATCATCTGCGTTGAGAAAATAGCAGGTCACCACCCTGAGCCATTAAATTATAATAATATTCCAGGCTGTACTTATTGCAGTCCAGAGGTGGCTTCAGTGGGTTACACTGAAAAAGCAGCTAAAGAGGCAGGTTACGAATTGAAAGTGGGTAAATTCCCTTTCAGCGCTAGTGGAAAAGCCAGTGCAGCAGGAGCGAAAGAAGGATTTATCAAATTGATTTTTGATGCCAAATATGGTGAGTTTTTAGGAGCACACATGGTAGGCGCCAATGTAACCGAAATGATTGCCGAGGTGGTGGTAGCTCGTAAATTAGAGACCACAGGCATGGAAATAATTAAATCTGTTCACCCTCACCCAACCATGAGCGAAGCCATAATGGAAGCGGCTGCGCAAGCATATGGTGAGTGTATACATTTATAGTATTTGGGGGGCGGAAATGCTTTTTAAACATTTTTTTATAAGGTGTTTGTATTTTAGAAAATAAGCTATACTTTCGCACTCCCGTTTTTAAGAAAAATAACAACGTATTATGGACGCAATTAAATTAGTAGAACAAGAATTTACAGCTAATAAAACATTTCCTGAGTTCAAATCAGGCGATACGATAAATGTATATTACAAAATCCGCGAGGGTGCAAAAGAGCGTATTCAGCAATACCAAGGTGTTTGTTTGCAACGTAGAAATTCAGGAATCAGCGCCACTTTTACTGTACGTAAAGTAAGTAATGGTGTAGGTGTTGAGCGTATTTTTCCGTTATACAGCGCTAATATCGACAAAATTGAAGTAATGAGCCGTGGTAAAGTGCGTAGAGCACGTTTATTCTACCTACGTGCACTTACTGGTAAAGCAGCTCGTATTAAAGAGAAAAGAGGTTAGTTTTTTCATAGTTAAGTTAAACGCAAATTGCCCCAATTCATTTCTTGAGTTGGGGTTTTTGTTTTTCTTAAAGTTGAATTAGATTTTTCGAATTATTGGGTCAGGTTAATGCCCTTGCAAGCGTCCGCGCCTGCAAGCAACTCGAGACTTATTATTTAATTTATATAGCCTTCGGCTAAACAATCAATTATCTACCTGTTTTTCTTTTTCCTTTTGAGGCATCAAAATCCCGATATGTCGGGACAAAATGCTTCTTCCGTTCCGATGCATCGGAATCGGAATCAAGGTGCCTTATGGTCGTTGAGCGGAGTCGAAACGCCATTTCGACTCCGCTCAATGAACGTTTCGATTAAAAAGATTTCTCCTTGCTGCTGCTTAGGTTTTGCCTCTTGGCCTATGCCACTTCACATGGAAAAACCTATAAGGTTGCGCAAACCCTTGCTTGAAATCTTTTTGCACGCACTGCGAAAATCGACTTCGTGCTCGGAGTGCATTGCTTTCGACATTCATAAAATCTGCTAGAAAATGTTTTTGGTTTTTTAATGCCCTTGCAGGCGTCCTCTCCTGCAGGCAACTCGAGACTTATTATTTAATTTATATAGCCTTCGGCTAAACAATCAATTATCTACCTTTTTTTCTTTTTCCTTTAGAAGCATCAAAATCCCGATGTGTCGGGACAAAAATGCTGCTTTCAATTAATCGGAATCAAGGTGCATTCCAACCCAGACCCTTCTCTCTAATTAGGTTGACGGCCCACCCACAAAGAAAATCTGCTTCGCGTTCGGATTGCTTAAAGCTATTGGTTATTACCATTAGATCATAAATTTAAAGATTCCCATTTTATTCGTAGAATATAATAATGGTGTTAGGCATTATTTTAAATGCTCAATGTCGTTGATGTCTTTAAAGCGATTTGAAGCTTTTTTTGCTACTATTAGATCTTGCTTACTAATCAGATTTATCGGGAATCCTTCAAAATCATAAATTTCTTTATTTTCAAAAGCCTGCTCAAAAATCAATCCTTTTAAGGCCGTCATAATATCAATACTAACTGGGGGGCGACCATAAGAAAAAACATCAAAGTCCTTATTTTGAAGGAAATTTTCTTTAGTCATATCTGAAATACTAAGTCCAAAAAAACTAAAGGCTTTAAACAGTTTTTTGTAATTTTCTTCTGTTTTGTTTACCCAAATATCCATGTCACCTGTAGTTCTACTATATCCTCTTAATATAACGGCATAGCCTCCTACCAGAATATATTCTACTTCAAACTTATTCAGGGATTGGATGAAATCTTGAAAATCTTGATTGAAAATATTCCCCATTATTTCTCGTGCTTACGCATACTAAAAACAGACTTGTCCATTCTTGGTGGATTGTTAATGTCGAAATTATACGCAACACTGTTGAGGTAGAATGCTGCTGCAAGTCTTTCTTCATAAGTTTTGCTTTGCCAATAAGCCAAATTATCATCAGCCTCTGTGAGGCTTTGCTTTTTAAAAGCGGTACGATCTAGTTTAAAATCTTTTGGCTTATCCATATTTCAAAAATACATATTTATGGGGGAATTTGAGCACGTACCAATACAAATCAAAACTCCAGACTCATGCCATCAAAAGTACCGCTACTCATCAATAACAAAGATTCATGATTGCTATAATGCTGCTCAATAAATGCTCTTAATTGGTTTTTGTCTGAAAATACTCTTACCCCTTCACCAAAATGCTTGGCTACTTCCTCTTCATCTAACATGGGCATTTTTTTCATTTCAAGGGCATGTTTACTAAACAAAACAGCTTTCACATCGGCTTTGTCCATGCTACCATGATACTGTGGTAAAAATTCTTTGTTTAGGCTGCTATAGGTATGAAGTTCGTATACGGCTATTAATTTTCTTTCTGGGTGCAACTCCCTCATGGCATTTACTGTCGCCCTTAGTTTGGATGGTGCATGTGCAAAATCCCTCACAATGCAACATTGCGAGTCTTCGTAAAGAGTCTCTAACCTTTTAGCTGTTCCTTTAAAACTTTGTATGGCCTCGAAGAATTGTTGGTCGCTTAAACCCGCTTTGTTGCAAGCATGTTTGGCAGCCATCATGTTCTGAAGGTTATGCGTTCCGTAAAATGAAATGTGGTAAGTAGTGTCTTCCATTTTGAATGAGAATTTGCCATCATTCACTTCAAACTTGGGTGTTGAATATGGAATTTTTTTTGCTGCAATGTTTGACTTTTCAATGAGTTTTAAAACCTCTTTGTCATCCGCAGAATAGATGATGGAACCCTCTTTGGGTATGCCTTCAACAAAAATCTTGAATTGATCTACATAGTTTTCAAAGGTTGGAAACACGTTCATGTGGTCCCAAGCAATACCTGTGATGATGCCTACATCAGCTTTGTATACATGAAACTTTGGTCTTAAATCGAGGGCACTGGTTAGGTACTCGTCACCTTCAAACACGGCTATTTTCGAATCCTTGCTAAATCCTACCATGGTCTCGAATCCCTCCAATTGAGAGCCCACCAAATAATCAAATTCAATCTTATATTGGTTTAATACATGCAGAATCATGGCAGTGGTGGTGGTTTTACCATGACTTCCTCCCACTACAATTCTGAGTTTGTCTTTGGTTTGCTCAAACATGTATTCAGGAAAAGAATATATCTTAAGACCTAGCTCCAAAGCCTTTATCATTTCTGGATTGTCTTTTCGGGCATGCATCCCCAAGATTATGACATCTATATCCGAAGTGATATTGGCTTCGCTCCAACCAAATGATTTGGGCAATAGGCCATATTTTTCAAGGCGACTTTTGGCAGGTTCATAAATCTCATCATCACTGCCTGTAACTTGGTAACCTTTTTTGTGCAAGGCAATGGCCATGTTATGCATCACTGCGCCACCTATCGATATAAAATGAATTCTCATGTAGAAAGAAATTATGGCTCAAAACTAAAGAAAGCAAATAGCTTTATGTTAATTCTGCAAACCTATTTATTCACTAATTTGAAGCTCCCAGTCTATTTTACAACCTGCCAACATGAGTGTGGCTCCAACAGAGCAATACTTCTCCATGGAGAGTTGGCATGCTCTGTAAGCTTTGTCGTAATCCAATTCACCTTTTAAGAAGAAATGAATTTTTACATACTTCCACAAAGCTGGTTCCTTGCCTTGCTCTCGTTCGGCATCTATTTTTATGTTGAAATCAACAACGTTTTGGCGTTGCTTGTTTAGTATCGAAACTACATCAATGGCAGAGCAACCGCCCAAGGCCATTAACAGGGTTTGCATAGGACTTGCTCCAAAATTATTTCCACCATTGGCTTCGGTGGTATCAAGTTTTACAATGTGTCCATTTGCGTCTTTGGCTTCAAAACCAAAATCACCAACTACTCGGGTTAATTCAATATGTACCATAATTCATGCAAAATACTAAATCGTGGTAAATAGCAAAGATTTTTCCGCTTATAAATTTTTCTCGCCTAATTCATGTTTAATCCATAGTTTTGGGCATTGACTTTAGCTGAAAACATAAAGATATCTTTCACTTCTATTAAGGGGAATATGCTTAGGGCTGTGATAACAGCTTTGATTATTTCTATTGGTATTACAGCCTTGGTGGGTATTCTTACTGCTATTGATGGTATCAAGTCCTCTATCAATAAGAATTTTTCGAATATGGGAGCCAATACCTTCAATATTAAAAACCCTGGCGGAGGTCGTAAACGAAGGCAACACGGACGTTCTGTAAATAGCTATGAGCTTATAAAAAAAGAAGAAGCCATTAATTTTGTAAATGAATTTAATTATCCTGGTACATCCTCAATCTCAGCAAATGCTAGTTTTGCAAGTACCATAAAATTTCAGAGCAACAAAACCGAACCCAATGTAATGGTAATGGGGGGTGATGAGAATTACCTCAAAGTTTCGGGTTATGATATTGAATTAGGACGTAACTTTAGTGCAAGAGAGGCTAAAGCCGCTACTAATATTTGTATCATTGGCAAAGAGATAAAAACCAAATTGTTTAAAAATAATAAAGTGCCAGTGGGTGAAAGCATCATGGTGGGTGCAGCCAAATATAGGGTTGTAGGAGTGTTAAAGGAAAGGGGCAATGCTTCAGGGTTTGGTGGTGATAGGTTGGTGATTATTCCAGTGATGAATGCTTATCAAGTGTTTAATAAAGGCAATATGAGTGCGGTGATAACCGTGGCGGTGAATGATGTGAGCAAAATGAATATGGCTACCGAAGATGCCAAAGGATTGTTCAGAAGAATACGTGGATTGAAAGCTTATGAAGATGATAATTTTGAAATTTATAAGGCAGATAACATAGCGAATGAACTCTTAGACCAATTACAATATTTTACCCTTGCGGCTACCATTATTGGGTTTATAACCTTATTGGGTGCTGCAGTCGGTTTGATGAATATTATGTTAGTTTCGGTAACTGAGCGTACGCGCGAAATAGGAATTCGAAAGGCCCTAGGAGCCACCAAGGGTGCTATAAAAAGTCAGTTTTTAATTGAAGCCATTGTTATTTGTCAGCTTGGTGGGTTGGGTGGAATCATACTTGGAATAAGCATCGGTAATATTGTTTCTTCTTTTGTAGGTGGAGGTTTTATTATACCATGGTTATGGGTTACAGGAGGTATTTTATTATGTGTGTTGGTAGGTGTGGTCTCTGGTATTTATCCTGCTATAAAAGCATCTAAACTAGATCCCATAGAAGCATTGAGGTTTGAGTAGATAGTTCACCGTAAATTGGTTGATGCTTCAAAAGGGAAATTGAAAATAACTAGATAGATGTTTGTTTGAATAGCATTTTGTAGCTTTCTTTTGTCTTGATACTTCGACTCCGCTCAGTATAAATTCCAAAGAAACAATCCCGCTGAGCGGGACAAGACTGTCATAAAACCTTGGAAAATGTAATTTGCTTTTTTCTTGCAGCGCATACTAAGCCGTCATGTGAGATCTAAAGAGTCATAGTAAATTGAAAGGCATGACTCAAGTACGCTTACCACTACCCACCATCCACAAAAAATCAAAAACATTTTCTGGCAGATTTTATGAAGGTCGAATCGAATGCAATCCGATCGCGAAGTCATGATAATAGATCAAATAAAAGGCGTGCGTTGGGCCGAAAAAAATGCGGGCCGTGCATCAGGCTGGTGCGCAGAAGCATATTTTTTTCTAGCTTTTTTGTAACTTTTTCAGCAATGGAAAAAGTTAAAGAGAGAAAATGTGTATGATTGAAATTACTAATAGAGTTAAATCAATTGAGACATCCCCATTCCCGAAACATCTAGATTTTTCGACTAATCAAAAGGGAGAAGAAAAACAATTAGATAGATGATTATTTAGCCGCAGGTTAGAATTAATAATGGTCAATGAAAGATTTAAAAAAATAGGTTTGAAATCTCGAAATATACCGTCATTCAAGATTCATTTCCATTCAAATTTTGTCTAATTCAAAATTTCATTTATTATTGATAATATGAAAACGAATATCCAACATTGGTTGAATAAAATACTTTTTGTTCTACTTTTATTGCTTACCGTGGCTTTTAGTTTGAAATCGCTGCGAGAGCCAGATTTGTGGTGGCAAATACGCACAGGTCAGTGGATACTTGAACATAAGCAAGTGCCTGTGCAAGATGTGTTTTCGTATACCTATGAAGGGGCTAAATGGGTTAATATCAAATGGGGATTTGAGGTGGTTGCAGCCATTATTAACAATGTAGCTGGATTTGAGTATATATATGTTTTGCAAGCCCTTGTTAGTATTTGCATTCTCCTACTTCTCTTAAAATATATCCAACTTATTAATCAAAGATTGTTTGCTGAATCATATAACAATACCATTTCTTATTGGGTTTCAATGGTCGTGCTTTTGGGAGTGAGTTACCGTATGATTGGTCGTCCTGAAATGTTGTCTCATTTGTTTTCACTTTTGTTTATTTATT
>CANHJJ010000079.1 GCA_947460565.1 Bacteroidota bacterium | reverse complement strand
TATTGCAATATGCGTTAATCCCAAATGATTTGCATTTTGCTGGCAAGTGTTCCAAGTAATGATTAGATACTAAAATTACCTTACCCACATAGTTATTTGTTTTCAATAAATGAAATATTTCAATACCTTTAAGTATTGGCAATTGATAATTTAAAATTACTACATCAGGATGGGTATCTGAAAGGGTTTTTAATAACTCAATTCCACAACATAAAGAGTATTTTACATTGTATTTTGGAGAGTTTTCAAGATGGGATTTTAATTGCAATAGTTGCTCTAGGTTGTTATTGCAGAGAGATATTGTAACTTTCATATTCAATCAAATGAGGTATTACAAGTATACATCAACAAATTAAAATTACAATATAGGTTCTTATATTAATTAACGAAAACGGCATATAAATATAGGAAATTATATTTTAGGTAGTGATACTGGCTTTTATCATTGTCTAAAACTTATCAATATGAAAAAATTAAGACTATCTCTTTCGATTCTTTTATCCATAATTATTTGTAACCTGTTAAAAGCGCAAACTTGGAATATTAATGGTAATACTATAATTAATACACCTAAAACAGGCATTATTGGAACGGATGCGAATAGTAATATTAATAATTTAATGATGCTATACAATGGCCAAGAGGCAATGGCAATATCACAAGGAAATCCAAGTATTGGATATAATGTAAGTATAGGAAACACTAACACCTTTCAACAATTTAATAACTTTGCTATAGGCTACAGAACCACTATGAATAGTACTAATTGTTTTTCTATTGGATTAGATAATACAATTGGAGCCATTGATATGGATAATTCATATGCCATTGGAACTAATATTGATGCGCCCTCTAATCATGCCTTATTCTTTGCATTAGGGCGAAATATCTATTTTGATAATGGTAGAAACGCTGGTGGATTTGTGATTGGAACAGGTGTTGACGCTACAACTCAATTGCAAGCATGTGATGAACCTAATAGTTTAAGCATTGGATTTAATAGTGATATTCCCACTTTGTTTGTGGGTGCCTCTGCTGGCCGCAAAACCACGGGTAATGTGGGTATAGGCGATGGGTTTGGAGCTAACGGAACTAACCAGCCATCTTATAAATTGGATGTTCATGGTACTTTTCATGCTAGTATGCCAAGTATATTTGATAACGATTTAGTTGTAGGACACGATTTAACGGTTAACAACAATTTAAATATAAGTAATGCATTGGTAGCACCCAACATTACGGCAAGCAACAATGTAACGGCAGGCAATACCATTTCTGGGCAAATAGGTGTTTTTAATAATAAAATATCGGTTCTTAATAATGCATATATAGGCAGTGCAAGCAGTTTAGTAGGAGCAAAATTTGAGGTTTCTAATAACACAAATGCCCTTACTCAATTTATTTATAATCCTACGGGCACAGCTCGATTATTAAGGTTAAAAGGAGGTTTTGGTGGTGGTACACAATCTTTATTTCAAATTGAAGCAAATAATACGAGTGGAGATAATACATTAGAGGGAAATATTAGGTTTAAAGTACAAGCTAATGGATGTGTATTGTTAAATGCTACAACCCCAGAGGCAGTGTTGCATATCCAATCTGGTTATCTAGGTGTAAATAATGCTTTACTAATTAAAGACCCCAATGGAGTGAACATATTTAAAGTAGACAATGGTGGCAATACTTATGCAAAAAAAATAATGGTTGTATCAAATATAGTTGCAGATTATGTATTTGAAAAAAACTACCATTTATTAAGTGTACCTGATTTGGATAAATTTGTTAGAGCCAAGCACCACTTGCCTAATGTGCCTAGTGCAGCAGATATTAAAAACAACGATAACCAAATTGATGTGGCTAGTTTTCAAATGACTTTATTAGAGAAAGTGGAAGAATTAACTTTATACATTATACAACAGCAAAAAGAAATTGATGCTTTAAAAGAAGCCATGCAAAAAAATAAATAAATAGGTTTCATATTTGTGCTAAAGAAACCATTAATCATGAAAAACTATTTATACAATCTAAGCATACTTTGCACCCTGCTATGCAGCACTTGCAGCTATGAGGATATAGTGCCGGAGAACCCTTGTGCGAATCAAGAAGAGGTAAAAGCAATAATTGAAATGGCTCAATATATGGGTAGAAACTTTGATAATAAAGATACATTTATTGTGGAGCCAACTGATATCTTTTCGAATGGCTCTATTAGATTTGATGCTTTAATTGAAAATGCGAAATACACTTGGATTTTAGGAGCAGAAACACTTTATACCAAAAGTTTTATAAGGAATATGTCAACAGTACCTCCAGGGCAATATCAGGTAACCTTGATAGTGCAGAAAACTCCAAATAAAACTTGTTTTCCAAGAGATAATGGAATGGATACATTTACACGAGTATTTAGCACAACAGATGAAGCCTGTAGCTTTTTAACTAATAATAGTTTTAAAGGTGTTTGGGTAAATGAATCGCCTGATTCATTTGAAATAACCATTGCCAATTGGAATGTTTTAGATGGCAATTGGACAGTTAGAGACAGTTGCAGAGGAAATGTAAATTTCGTCAATCTCAATAAGGGTGTTGCGTTTAGACCCGATGTAAAACATGATACCATTTGGGGTCCATATAGTAGTTCGTTAAACACAAATACATTTGTTTATATGAGAGGAGAAGGAGTTGATTGGCAGGTTCCTCATGGCTTTTTAAAAGTAAATCCAGTTGATACAAGCATTGAAGGTACATATTCTTTACAGAATAAGACACATCATTTTAAAGGAAGATTAATAAAATAAATTATGAAAAAACAAATAATTCTATTGTTGATTATTGGTATCTGTCATAATACTAATGCTCAAACTAATAATTGCTATACGGGTAAGGGTATTTCTACAAATCCTGCTAATCCAATAAATCCGGAAATGGATTTACTTTTTTCAAATAAAATAAATCCATGGCTCAATTCTTTTAATATTGGGTTGAATAATGGTGCGTCTTTTAGCCCAATACCATTAAACAAAAATGCCGTTTGGAATATACCAGGTTGGAGTCCAACACAAACTCAAGATTACCAAATGGTAAATCCATTTAGCTTTAACATGCCAGGAGAGTACAGCTATTTACAACAACCAACAAACCCAATTGGTATGAGGGATTTTAATTGGCAAGATGGCTGGGAATTATTATGGATGAACACAGGATATTACCCTAATCAATCAACCACAAATCATAATGGAAATATTAATATTTATGATGTCAACAGGATATATCCTTATGTTTCTAATCCAGCCCACTCTAGGTATCCTTATATTATTCTTTATAACAAATATAGAGGCACGATGCGAATGTTTGGCAAAGTATTAGAAGACCAAGGTAGTTTTCAAAATGTTCAACTTGTTTTGAAATTCCCTAGTCCTCCTCCAGGTGTAACACAAACGCAAGCAAGTGGTATATTCAGGCATCTAAATGGTTTCGATTTGCCTCTTGATAAACCCACTGAAATAACAAACTACAGGGCAGCAAACAAAAATGATAATAACTCTACTATATGGACAAGCAGTGATGTTCAATTAGGTTACGACCCTTGTATATGCAATCATAAATCTGAATTAGAAATGCGATTTGTCACATTTGATACATGGGATGTTAACTTATATGGACATAGTATTGGCACAGTGCTTCCATTACAAGATGCGAATGGCAACCCTATATATGGAGACTTTTTGAGTCAAAGCGCAGTGAACGAAAACGCTTTATCATCAAATGCTCCGAGTGGAAGTTTAATATATAAAAATTTGAACAGCATGATTGAAAATTATCGAGTACAATTAGATTATTATAATACAAGAACAAAAGATTTAAATACATTGGATAACACTTTAAAAAGAGAATTATTAGGTATTGTCAAAACCATAGGTATAGATGGGATGGCTAATTTCATAGCCCCAACAGGAGCGTTAAAAGACTTTATATTTAAAAATGCAATACAATTAAACCCGAATACTAAATTACCAAAAGACGCAAGCGAAGCAGAAGATTGGGCTAAAGCAATAAATAATGCAGCGAAGGGCGTTTTAGGTAGTGGGTTTGATTTATTAAGCGCTCAATTTCTAGGTTCTCTAACACCTCCAGTTAGACCAAATATGCCAACCGCTACCTTTGAAGAAATGAGAATAGCTGGCACATTGACAAAAAAAAGCGATTTTTATGTAACCAAGTTTTCATCTCAAGGTGTTCAACCACCTAGTATAGGTGATTTAACAGCTCATAATTACCCTGCATATAATGAAACACCGGGTATTTTTGCTCTATTAAGAACTCCTACGGTTGAAATGTATTTTAACCAAAACCCTACAAGAAGTAACAGAAACACTTATACAGATAGTTATGGAGGATTAAACTCAGCTTATTGGGAAGAAACTCAACAAACAAGTGCTTTTCTTAAAATCACAAATCCATTACAATTCAAGCTGAATAGAGCTCTAGATATTGACGATTCTAAAACTAGAATTAGAGTTAGTTTTGAATTAGAGTACGAAACAAATATGAACCAAAATCCAGCAAATTTTGTTACTAAGTATGAAACTTCATTTAATCATGAGGGTAATTTTCATATAAACAATATTTCACCAAATTCTAATAGCATAGGAGAAAGAGTTTCTATATTATCCGAATGGTATGATATTAAAAATGTATCAAATATACTATTTGGCTATAAATCAACTAATCTATTTAGATATGCAGCTACAAAGCCATATAATGGTGTTTTTGATGCAACTATAGGTGCACCTGAACCTAACATACTTATTAGCATGGTTCAAAATCTTTTTACTCTAACACCTAACTTAAACTATACGCTTAAGAAAGTCAGAATGAAAATACTCTCAGATGTTTACTTTAATCGAATAGGTGTTGATGGTAAGCAAATTAATACAACACAAGCTTTTACATACAATCTTTTCGATGTTGATAAGTCAATTAATTTAATTTCAATAAATTATAACGTAAATAGCCTATTAAAACACAATTCAGGTACTTTGTTACTTGGTACAACTGTTTTTGGGCCTAATTCAAATAATATTACCAAAGTTGTTGGTAACAATATTTATGTAGTGGCCGATAAAATTGTCATAAATGGGGACATTAGTGTGCAAAATGGGTATAGTTTATATCTTCAAGCTTTTGGAGATATTTCTAATGAAAATTCTAGTAATATTTTTAAAAATGTAACTCAAGAGTTGATTGAAATAGGTCATAATGATATTTATGGTCAAAGTCAATCTTTAGAATTAACAAGTGAACAAGTTGCTGCTTTTTGTAATGATCAAACAAACGGATACAAAGCTAATTTCTCATTCTCCAAAACTAGCTCAAGTAATCCAAAACAAGAATTACCAACCACACAGGAACCTACATTTAATATAAATCTTTACCCTAACCCAAGTACTGATTTTACCCAATTGTATTATAGTTTAGAAAAAAACTCATCGGTAACAATAAGTGTATTTGACTTGTCGGGTAATCAAATATTAAATGTTATTGACAATAAAGCCCAAGAGATAGGGGAACACATTGAATATATTAATACTCAAAGTTTATCAGCAGGTATTTATTTTATCAGATTAATTACAGCAGAAGGATATGGCGAGACTAGAAAATTGCTAATTGCCAAATAAAAAATGATTTGAATTTTTTGTAACATATCAAATGTTAGGTTTGTGAAATCTCACATTAAATTTTTAAGTGAAAACTAATTAAATTGAAAACAGCATTAACCATATTTATTTTAATTATATCCTATTGCCATGCCCAAACCAATAGCAAGCATAACCTGAGTGCGGGTCTGCTGTGCAATGGTAACGCTATGAATGATAATACCATCTATCATTCAAGCTTGTTTACTGGGGGTGTATCTATTAATTATATTTACCAATACCGTAAGGAAGTAAGTTTAATTACGGGTATAGATTATTTGCAAAAAGGTGGTACAGGGGATGTGGTGTATTATAACAGTGTTGGAGATAAAGTGGGAGGGTATCAGCAAAACTTGTATTTAAATTATTTTCAAATTCCAATATTGCTTCGCTTTGAAACAACTTTGTTAAAAAGTAAAGAGCAAGACAAACCATCCAAGTTAATTGGTATGCTCGGTTTTGGCGGCTATGTTTCTTTGCTAGCCGATGGATGGACAAATCCACAAGTATTAGGTGTTAATCATAATGTAAGTGAGGATTTTAACTTCTGGGATAAGGGTATTTTAACTTATGTGGGTATAGGTATTCCCATAAATAATAAAGCAAGGATAAACCTAGCTTGGAATTATGGCCTAGGCATAGGTAATGTGTCAACAAAATACCAAAGTAATACCACTTACAATGCTTTGCAGTTGGCCTTACAGTATAATCTTCCATCAAATAAATAATTTTCCTTAAATTGCTTCATGTAATGGAAGCTAAGACCTAATCCCTTATCATTTATTTTTTGTTTGATAGTATTGGTTTCATTGGCTGCTTGTCATGTTAAGAAATATTCCATAAAAGTTCCTCGGATTAATTTTGAACAGATTCAAGGCAAGGATATGGGTTTTGGGCCAGTTTATAAAGTGCCGATTAGCCTAACAAATTTTAAAAAAGAGATTCTAAAAGATAAAATAATCTACTCTATGACACGGCTTCATTGCCAGCCTGAATGTAGATATATGTTTCGGTTTTTTGGTAAAGTAGGGCATATGGCTTTTAAAGATTCTGTTTATGTAATGGAAGAAAATGGTTTTGTCAAAGGTAGAACAGCGTATAGCATTGCATCCTTTTCTACTGCCGCTACACGTAGTCCAAATAGAATATTAAAGCTTAAAATTGTATGTAGTAATAAAACAGAATTTAGTCTTGATACATGTGGTGTCGTTATTTTATTACCCAATGCCTCTTTTTTGAATAGGCCTTAATGTTTTGGAGTAGTTTTGTATTTTCTTATTTTTGAGAGGCAAACCATTGAAGGCATTTTTCCAAAAACCATTCACTCCTTTATACCTGCTATTTTTAGCAGGTGTTTTTTTTATTAATATCAAATCAACTCATGATTGGGGCGATGATTTTGCCCAATACCTTCATCAAGCTAAGAATATTGTACAAGGTATTCCTCAGAGCCAAACAGGTTATATCATCAATCCAGATTACTCATTGTTAGGCCCGCCTGCTTATACCATGGGTTTTCCATTGCTGCTATCAGTAGTATATCCGTTTTTTGATGGTAATATAGTAGCATATAACTATTTAATGAGTTTCTTTTTGCTCTTGTATGGTCTAGTATTATTTGCCGTACTGCAAACACAAACCAGAAAACTGTTTGCAGCATTAGCAGCTTTCATGCTAGTTTATCTGCCTTATCTTTTAAATTTTAAGATGGAGATATTGAGTGATTTGCCTTTTGCGGTTATGCTAAACTTAGGTGTATTGATATACATAAAAGGGAATGCCAAATCAAAATATTTCTATTTATTCCTTTCACTAGTAAGTGCATCACTTCTTTTATTTAGAAGCATTGGTATCTTATTCCCTATAGCCGTGATCATTGCTTT
>CANHJJ010000078.1 GCA_947460565.1 Bacteroidota bacterium | reverse complement strand
CGCTTTCCGTTTGCATTTTGATTCTAAAAAATCATCACTTTTTTTAACAAAATATATTTCCATTTTTGAAAATGATTAAAAGTACTGCATATCCATATAATACTATAAACGGCAAGGATTTTTTTGTTGAAAATTTTGGGCTGCGCTTCGGTTTCAATGGGCAAGAAAAGGATAACGAAGTGACAGGAACAGGAAATTCAATGACTGCGGAGTACTGGCAATATGATAGTAGGTTAGGGAGACGCTGGAATGTTGACCCTGTTATTAAAATTTTTGAAAGTCCTTATGCTACTTTTTCTAATAATCCTATATTATTAAAAGATATTAATGGAAGAGACACTGCTTTTGCCGATAATCAAGCAAGAACTGATTTCAGTCAAACATACTCTGATATTAATAAAGCAGCACAAGCGACACAAAGTAAAATAGATGAATTAAAAACAAGAGGTATTAAAAAGGATTGGAGTCCCGAAAAATTAAATAGAAAAACAAATTCATTAATAAGCAGATTGACTGAACTTCAGAAATTGAAAAATTCTTTTGATGAAATCATTAGTTCTACAACCTGTTTTATTTATTCAACTGATGTATCTCAACTTGATAAAGATGCAGGTGGGCATACAACGCAAACGGGAGAAAATGAAGTAACAATTGTATTTCCTTCTGGAAACCAAGGTACGCTAGTGCATGAAAGCAGACACGGATTCGGCTTTACTTTAAAAGAATGGAAAGGTGGCCGATATGGTTCTCTCGAAGGCTATGATTTGGAAGATGAACGTCAGGGCTTTTTATATCAAATGATTTGGGATGCAGCTGCAGTGGAGAAAAAAATTGAAACTGCTTCAAAAAATGCCTTCCCTGATGACCCTATCCAGCAATCAACATACACATTACAGGATATGATTAGAAAATATTATGAGAATAAAGTTCAATACAAAGAGTTTATACAGCATCATGTTAAGTAAGCTAATATTTGTTGCGATTTTTGCAATAATTTTGCTGTGTGCTTTCGACCCTGAAGATGTCGCAGATATTACATACGTAAAGTTTAAAACACCATTATTAGATATACAATATTCTAAACAGGGGTTATTATGTAACGGCATTTATAAAAACAAATATAGGGTAGACTTTATAAGAATGAGGAACCTTGATTTAAAAAAAGTTCATGCTTTAAACGATTTCATCACTCGTAATAATTTTTGGTCAATGGGTTCATCATTTGTTAGAGTTGATGGAATTCTTGATGATAATGGACCTCTTATGTTTATTTTAAACAAAGAGCATACTGAAGAATATAAAGTTATCTCTTACCAAAACTGTTACAATTCTGTGCTTGATAGTCTGATGATATACCTAAATGATATTATACCAACTAGTAAGCGGAAGTATTATAATATAAGTACATACCGCTATCTAAAAGAGCGTGGAGATTGCATACCCAATAAACCGTAGGGTGTCGAATGCATTATTAGTTAAATGCAAGTGAATAGGGTAGCGACAATTTAGTCTCAGTCCTATGAAATGTTGTTTTGGCAATGATCTAGTTGTATGCAGGAAGTATGAATTCACTAATTAAACCAATACAAAAAGCCGAGCTACTCGACATGTTGATAGAGCGCATGTCGAGTAAAAAATTGAAAGGATTTGAATCATTTATCTCTTAATAGATTTCTATTTTTAAAAAATATAAACATTGTCATTTTACTCAACTTTTTTCAACAAAATATATTTCTATTTTTGAAAATGATTAAAAGTACTGCATATCCATATAATACTGTTAATGACAAAGATTTACTTGTTAGAAATTTTGGGCTGCGCTTCCACTTCAATGGGAAGGAAAATGATAATGAAGTGAAAGGTGAAGGAAACAGCTTTGATTTCGGAGCAAGAATGTACGATCCAAGAATAGGTCATTTCTTGGGCGTTGACCCGCTAACCCATCAAACACCCCAATGGTCGCCATATGCTGCATTTAATGACAATCCGCTTTACTTCACCGACCCAACAGGAATGTCTGCAAACCCAATTTATGATATAGACGGAAACCTCATGGGTACTGATGATAAAGGATTAAAAGGAAGTGCAATTGTGATGGATAAAGAAGATTTTGATAAAAATGGTGGTCAGGGAATGAAGCATGAGGATGCGGAAAAGTTAAATAAAGGGATTGGTGCAATCAAAGATCAAGAAGCAAGAAAACGATTTGCTGATAGTTACACTGGTTTATCAAGCAGACCAGACTTTGATGGGGAAATGAGTTATTTTGAATTAGTTGCCTGGGGAAGAGAGCATGGCAATCAGCCAGTGTTTTTAGATGCATCGCGAATTAATTTAGGCTCAACAAGTGTTTCGGACTTTCCTGGGGTGGGAGAAGGTACATTGATAAATACACCGATGAAGTTAGCACCAATCAATACATCTGGTCCTTGGGGTAAAAACTTCATGACGCTGTTATCTGCTGATGGAAAAGTCAAATTGAGCAATGACAGATTTGATTATGAACTGCATGACCTAGTAGATGCGTGGAGGGCAGGCTTTGGAACTTTTACATACGAAGTTATGATTCGTTATCCTCAAATTTACCTTTTACAGAAGGCGCATGGCATTGATGAGCATTATGGGTTTGATCTCAGACCATACGGTTATGGACAGGTAAATTTAGGATATAAGGTAATTAAATAAACTTTAGGAAAATGAAATTATACATCTTTGCATTATTAGTACTTCTTTTCTCAAAATGCAGCTTAGAAGGCGAATATAACTTGGGAGCGGGTTACTTTCTGTTTGGCGATAAAGCCAACACAGTGATTGCGAAAGAAACAAAAGGTAAAATTGCTGTGTATTCCGAGGTTATTGAAGGTGAAATAAGACAATATAATTTTAATAAAAATTATATTATAGCCGAGCGCAGAATCTCTGAAAATGCAAGAACGTATTTTGGTAGCCATCCTCTTTGGAACGAACAAAAAGGTAATGGAGATACAATACAATTTTGGATTATTGACAAGTCCACAGATTCACTTATTGGCCCAATGGACTGGCAAAAATATGTCGAGACAAGAACTCTGCTTCAATTACCAGCAGAGCTAAAGTTTAGATCCGAAGATGCAACCCAATAAACCAATTCAGGCATGAATAAAAAATGTATAATCCTATGCCTTATCCCTTTCATTTATTCATGTGTATTCATACGACTGGATGACAGCATCGACCTTGGGAATAAGTACAGATATATTCAGGATTATCCTCAAGCAATATTATATCACAAAACGCAAACCTATAAAGGTGGTGGGATTAATATCGTCCCACCTGTAATCACAAATTACAATTTTAATGGCCGCTACATTATAGCAAAATCTATTGATATGTATGACAAGCAAACAAAATATTGGATAGTGGATAAAGCATTAAAAGGTAACAAAGTGGAGCCATTGGATTCAATGGGATTTGATCGTAAAATAATTGAGTTAAAAATCAATTTGAAATTTTGAAAGGGTAGTTGCTGCATATTAAATGAATAAAAGAAGTATAATCTTATTTTCTCTAATTCCGTTAGTTTGTTCTTGCGTGTTCATCCGCACTGATGACAGCATCGACCTTGGAAATCATTATAGGTATGTGCAGGACTATCCTCGTACCATTATTTTTCATCAATCAGAAAAATACGAAGGAATTGGAGACGAAATCGTACCTCCAATGGTGAAGAGCTACAACTTCAACAATCGTTATATCATAGCCAAATCAGAAGACATGGACGATAAAAGCACGAAATATTGGATAGTGGATAAAACACTAAAAGGAAGTAAAGTAGAACCACTGGATTCATCGAAATTTTACCGTAAAATAACTGAATTAAAAATTGACTTAAAATTGTGATTGGTTTTGGTATTGTTCAATTCATCACTTTTGAAAAGGTTAATTTTGAGTAAAATTGAATAAAAAACCGCTTAGCAAGATAGCCTCTTCCTCTTTAGAAAATTGTCTTTACATTCGGAAGAGGCTATCTTGAGGTGGCTGCAGACTTAGTAAAAGCTACATACCCACTCAAAATGTTAGCAAAGTGTATGTTGAGTAATATTTTCTTTATTCTTCAAAACTCCTTATTAGATTAGAATCTAACTTCAATAGCCCAATTTTCCCCTCAATCTTTCACATTTGTGTCTTAAACCCACACAAAATGAAACATTTAACACTTAAAAACACCAATTATCAATATTGGTACACCGAATTTGGAGATTTCATTAAAACCATAGGTTATGGCAATGGTAAAAACACCATGTATGCCTCACATGTCAGGGAGTTTCTGCACTTTCTGGAAAGCAAGCATGTTCAATCTTTTAAGGATGTGGTGCCCACCACCATTAACGAATACCACCAATACATTTGCTTACGACCCAACACTAAAAAAGAAGGATTGCTTAGTCCTTCCACCATTAGTCACCAAATGTTTGCCTTGCGCTTGTTCTTTGATTATTTGTTGGATTGCAAAGCGATTGCATACTCCCCAGCTCGTATTCCTAAGTTTAGGATGGTCGGATTTACACCTCGACAGATTGTTAGCATTGATGAAATAAAACAAATTTACAAAAAAGCAAAAACCCTACAAGAGAAGGCCATACTAAGCTGCGCCTATGGTTGTGGCTTGCGAAGAAATGAAATTCATCATTTGAATACAGGGGATATTAACCTGAAACAACAAACCCTAATTGTGAGAGTAGCCAAAGGAGGAAAATGCAGAACCATTCCTTTGTCCAACAAAATGGGATTGTATTTTAGTAAATATCTCAAATACCACCGAAATCATTTTGCCCTTGATGGAATAGAACCATCAGCTCTGTTTATTGGCAAAAATGGAAACAGAATGACGGGTGATGTGCTAAACAGAAGGGTTAAAAGAATCATTCGTAAAACCGCCAATAAAGAACTCATAGACAAAAACATTACCTTACATTGCCTTAGGCATAGCATTGCTGTGCATTTAATGGATAATGGGGCTTCAATTGAATTTGTGCAAAGCTATTTAGGACATAGTGATATTGATACAACCCATTTGTATGCCATAAGAAGAAAACGCAAATCATCCATTTTAAGCGCATTTAGGTAAAAATGGATACGGATGAACTTCAAGACTATTTAAAGAGCTTAAAACACACCCAATCGACTATAAAAAGCTATTTGTTTATCATTGCACGATATGTAAAAGAGCATCCACAGGCAAATAGTTATGACTATAAGGACATCATGGACTATTTTAAATCCTTTTTACTAAACGTTGATGAAAGACCAGGAATGGCTTTACTTCAATCTGGAATCAAAAAGTATTACGATTTTTTGATTCACACAGGCCAAATATACCGTCACCCTTGCCGAAGCATTTGCATCAAACAAAGAAGGAAGAATGTCATTCATGTTGATTTGTTTACGCAATTTGAATTAGAGAGATTACTCAGAAGGCATGAAAGGTATGCTGTTTTGAAACACCGCAATAGACTTGTTATCTCATTACTCATTTACCAAGGACTTACCTCATCTGAAATAACAAGTCTAAAAGTAAAGGATATAAACCCAGATAGAGGTGTTGTTAAAATTGCTTCTAGTTTAACAAACAGCGGGAGAAAACTTGAGTTAAAACCCATGCAACTGGATTTGTTAGATAAGTACTTAAACAAAAGTAGAAAGCACTTGCAAAGGCAAAACCAAGAGGTATTGCTTTTAAACAAACTAGGCAATCCCATGACAGTGGATGATATTCATTATTTGATAGAAACCTACAAATACCTTTATCCTGACAGAAAGCTAACACCCCAAACCATTAGGCAAAGTGTGATTGCGAATTGGCTGAATAAATACCATATTCCACTTGAGGATGCACAGCTTTTGGCTGGTCACAAAAGACCTTCTGCAACCCTAAAATATAAACAAGCCAATATACAACAAGCTGTTGAAACATTAAACAGGCTTCATCCTTTCTAGAAAAAAGCTATATAGGTGTTTTGTGATTTTCTCTTAGAGATTTTTGCAAAACGCTTTTATGGCTTGGGCGTGCTTTTTTATAATGGTTTTCTTGGTGTACTCCTATTTCTGTATCAAGAGTAAAATCCTTTAAATAGCACTCTATTCCATCAACGGAGTTAAGGGAGTTCCTGGTTCTGAATTAAATTCTAAATTGAAATCCATTATTTTATCCGTACTATATTTATCGAAAAAAGTGAATTCGATAGAGGCATTGTAGATTTTTTTATATTTCTGAGATGAATCTAGCTTATTATCAAAAATATATTTAACAATGACTCCTTCTTCATTATTTATATGCTTAATAACTATTTTATTTTCATCTGGCATAGCAAATAATGTCAAAATTTTATTTGACTTTTTAATTTTATCCGCAGTAAATTCTTTAGGCAATTTCTTCAAATAGTAATTTGTTAAATAACACGTATCTATTCCTTTTTTTTCTTTAAGTAATAATAAAATAGCATTTGAACTTTTTATCAATTTTTTATCATTTTTATCAAATTTTTGCGCTTGCACACAACTGAAAAATAAGATTACAATTAATATTGATTTCATCATATTTATATGGTTTAGTGTTTTATTGTCGAATTTCTACATCTTTAGCTTTCAAAATCAAGTCACCCACTTTTTTAATTGTGGAATTATATGACTCGGCTTCTTTGTCCCCTTCTTTATATTCTGGCAAACTACCATCATTAACATAATTTATAAGATGCGCTCTACTCTGAGGATTGTTTAAAGTGCCATTACTAGCTTTAGAAATATCACCATTTTCCATATAAGAATCTACCCAATTCGTAGCTTTATAAAAAAAGCTTCTATCTTTATATTCATCATTGTTTGCTACATTTTCCATGTATTTGAAAGTGCCATCAATTGCATCCATAATCATAGTGATCCCACCCATTACATTATTATAATTTAGTGCTGGTTTATTTATTTTTTCTTTTAATTGGCCTTTTTTAGTTAACTTAATTCGCGTTGGATCAGCATTTTCATCTTCGACTTTAATTGGCATTGCAGCTCCTGCTGCACCGATAGTGGGCATTGGAACATCTTTTCCATTAGTACCAACAACGATACCTTTTTGATTGCCATTATTATAATTAGCAGGAATATTTTTATTAATAACATCAACAGTATTTATTTTATATTGAACAACATCATTACTAGTAGTGCTCAAAGCGGTCGTACTTCCTAAGTATTTCATTCGATACATTGATGAATTAATTGGTTGCAATTCCATACCATCTAAATCTATACCCATAATTGGCGTATTGCTGGCAAACTGATATGGTGTTAAGAATGCATAATTTTTAGTTAGTGGGTCAGTACTTAAAAAGCGACCTAGTCTCGGGTCATAGATTCTCATTCCATAATCTTGCGTTTTCGTCTCATTGTCTATCTCCTTCCCATTGAAGTGGAAGCGCAGCCCAAAATTTTCAACAAAAAAATCCTTGCCGTTTATAGTATTATATGGATATGCAGTACTTTTAATCATTTTCAAAAATGGAAATATATTTTGTTAAAAAAAGTGATGATTTTTTAGAATCAAAATGCAAACGGAAAGCG
>CANHJJ010000077.1 GCA_947460565.1 Bacteroidota bacterium | reverse complement strand
CATAAGATTTACGATAAAATGAATTGTATTGAGAGGGGGTAAATTCGGTTACCCGAGAAAACAAGCCTCTCTAAAGTATTGAATACCTAAGGACGAGCAGGTGGTTACAAATCCCTAACTCTCCGCCAAAGAAAGCCCGATTCATTGAGTCGGGTTTTTTTTATTTCAGATGTTCTCAGTGGCAAGGTTCTTGTAAATCAATGGGTAATTAAATTAAATCCATTATGAAAAATAGTCCTTTTGTTTTGATTTTGAGCCTTTTGGCTACCTTGGTTGCTTGCACTCCTAAAATTATTTTCAATGAATCCCTTCGTAAAAACTTAGAAGTAAAAAATGTTAAGCCTGAGAAACTTCAATTTTATATTGATCGAGACATGGAATTGAGAAGAGAAATTTCTTCTGATGAAACTAAAATTAGCTCAGGTAAAGTTGAGCTTCACAAAGGAAAGACCATTCAAATAATCGACATTAAAAAGTTTACTCCAGGTGTTTGTGTTAGAAGCACTGATTCAACCATAGATGTGGCCTTTGAAAATGGATCGGATGCTTATTTGCAGTTTGTTGCAAAAGATTGGCGAGATTTTGAAAACAGAACATATGTACTTAAAACATACAGAGATACTGAAGGTATTAACAATATTTCATATGGAAACCAAATTTATAAGTTAGATGAAAATGCCTCAGAAGCAAGGATTTTGATTAAGCGCAAAATTGCCAATAAAGAAAACGTGAATGTAAAAACGATTAAGGTCAGAACTTTAAATTAATTTATAATCAAGCCCAGTCAGCATTAATTCAATTCTTTGCTTTTGTAACTCTATTTCGATCTCGTTTTTTTACGTAATCGTTTAATGCATCTTTTGATGTGTACCAGTTTTTACCTTCTTTAAATGCATCTATTTTACCTTGCCTTGCTAATAAACTAACATATTCTTGGCCATAAGGCACATCAGGCTCACTCACAATACTTGATATTGGCTGATAGTCTTCGTATGTATTATTTAAATTACTTAGGTAAATATCCATTGAGCGTTCTAATGCTTGTAGAACCAAAAGCACCAATTTAGAATAATCCCCATTATTGGCTTTGTTCAGGGCATCATAATATTTTTTTCTATCGTTTTTTAAAATAATGGCAGGAGGAAAACCAAGTTTCATCAAATATAAATTATATACCAGTCTAACCGTTCTTCCATTGCCATCAAAGAATGGATGAATCCAAACAAAACGATGATGGAAAATGGCTGCCTTAACTATTGAATTAATGGATATACTCTCATCATTTAACCAATCGATTAAATCAGTCATGTAAGCATCCACTTTGAGTGCATTTGGTGGAACAAAATTTGCCCCTGAAATTCTAACACCAGCATTTCTGTATCTGCCCGCAAATTCCTTTTCAATTTTCTGTAAGACCAAACCATGAATTGTTAATATATCCGTATCGCTTAGTTTATAGTTGCTACTGACAAGACTTTCAACATATTCAATGGCATCATGGTGGTTAACGGCTTCAAAATGTTCTCTTAGGGATTTCCCTTTGATGGTAAAACCTTCTTCAATTACCATTTTGGTTTCTTGCAAAGTGAGGGTATTTCCTTCGATGCTATTCGAATTAAACGTCCACTCTAGGGTTAAATTTTCTTTTATGTTTTTAAGGGCAGCTATAGGAAATGGGCGTAAAGCGTCAAGCTGAGTTTTTTTCTCGGCTATACGTTCGAGGTATTTGTCAATTCCTTCAAATTCAAAATTGTAGTTTTTCCATTCCACCCCACAAATATATTATTTATCGTTATATATAAAAATGTAATATTACCGATATTAATTTTTTTACAATGACCATAAAAAAAACCTACCTAGTTTATACTAAGTAGGTTTTTTGAATTTGATTGGTAGTCCGATATAGACCTAATGTTTAACTATTTTAATGCCAATGCTTGATCAATTTTTAATTTTAGATTGGCATAATGAGCCTTTGCTTCTTCACTACTTCCTGTTTTGCTAAAATTCAATATTTGTTTTAATTGAGCTAAGGCTGCAGCTTGTGATTGAGCATCGTAAGCACCAGACTTAAATAACGATATTAATCTTTCTGCGTAAAGAGTATGAAGATTTTGTCTAAAAGTGTTCGGATTACTAGCGTCAGCAGCAAAGCAGGCTTTAGTCAAATCGTTCATCATTTCTAAAACACCGTACTTATTACCATATAACCTTGTATCAGTCATTCTTTTTAATGTAGTAGCATTTAGTAAGTGTGATAAAATCATGCTTTGATAAGAAACAACACGAGCATGGATTTTCGGGTCTTCGTTGGTACCAAAAAAGTTAAAACCTCTTCGTTGTGTTTGTAGATAATTGTATAAGTCGTTTTGAACTGCAAATGCATTAGGAGCAAAGGCAAAATTACTTAAAGCCTCCATAGCTCTTTTTTGTTCTTTGTAATCAACTGGAATTAATGGTTTGCTAGCACCTGCTTGTCCCACAAAGCTCCTATCAACATATACACCACCGATATATCTTGAAACAACATTAACTTGGTTAAAATATTCACTTTGGGTCATACCATATGCCATACGAAGTTCTTGATAGCTTTGGCCCGTTTTGCTGTATTTGTTTTTAAGTTTACCAAAAAGTTGGTTGGCTAATTTGATGCGGTCAATACCATATCCAATGGCATCTCCGCTCATATCATTCACATTAATTCTAGGGTCTATACCATTGCCTGTTGAACGCATATCATCCGCATCATTACCAAAAATCAACAAGCTATCCGATGAGTGAGAAAGTATTTTCTCAATGCGTTCTTTTTCTTTAATATCATCATTCAAACCTTGAGAATAACCAAACTCTATTGCCCATAAATCATATGGTCCAGGACGTGTGGTGAAATAATCGCCTTGTTTGCTTTTATCTAATGCTAAGTTAACCGCAGGATAATCCATTACGGATGCTGTCAAACCAATGCTTCTGGTCAATTCTTTGTTATGTATTAATGCAGGTTTAAGCATTTGACTTGCTTTCATATTATGATTCAAACCCATGGTATGTCCCATTTCGTGAAGCACCAAGTAGTATAAAGATTGTTTAATGTAATCGCGTTTTTCAACATAACTAATATCATTGGCTTGCAGCGCATTTAAACCAAACAATGAAGTTTGATGTAAGTAATTACTTGCATCGCAGTAGTTATTATATTTGATTGGGTTTGGTTTGTTAAGGCTATTATTGGCATCAAATAGTTCTTCTTGCTTAAGTCTATTCGTAACAAAAATATACTCCAACATAATATCAGCTCCTAAGATTTGTCCTGTACGTGGGTCAACAAAGCTAGGTCCGTATCCACCAAAAGGTGGCTGAGGTGAACTTGTCCAGCGTAACACATTGTATCTTATATCACCTGCATCCCATGTTGCGGTATCAGGTTGTTCTTTAATAATTACAGCATTTTTGAAACCAGCTTTTTCAAAGGCTAAGTTCCATTTTTCACCTGCTTCTTTTATGGTAGCTCTAAATTCATAAGGTGTAGTGTTTTCAATCCACCATACAATAGGTTCAACGGGCTCTGATAAGGCTGCATTCGTGTCTTTTTTTACCAAATGCCATCTATGAATCAAATCATGATAAGCTGTAGCATTGGTTGTAGTCATATCTTCCACTTCTTCACTAAAATAGCCGATGCGAGGGTCATCAAAACGAGGTTTGAAATTGTTTTTAGGTGCTTCGATTAATGAATGTTGTAGGAAAATACTAACTGCTCTTTCATCTGTTATTTCTTTTCCTCCACCCACAGTTGGCATAGGATTATCATACACATATTCCACTACGATATCTGTGTTTTTTTCATAATTTTTCAAACTAACAAACTTTGTTTTTTCACGGCTGAGGCCACCTAAAGAGAACATTTGAAAACCTGGAGGCAATCCGAAGAATGGAGTAGGTTTAACTTGAGACATGCTTTCACTCAAAAATATTGAACTAGCATCAAGTAATATTTCACCTTTTTTAGCATCCTCAGCTACAATTTTTTGATTAACCAAAATAGCAGGACTGATATTAGCATTTGCCGCTTTGCTCACAGGGTTGTTTTTGTCGAAATAATATCCTGTGTTTTGTACAATAAATTCGATTTTATCAAAATATCTTTTAATAGTGAATACTTTATTATCTCTATAACTTCCTCTGAAATGGCCTGCCGCCACAACACCATCCGCGCTATATGAAAAATAAATATATTCCTTTTCGAGTTGCTCTTTTTTCAAAAGCATATATACACTGCCATTTACCGTATCTTGATAAAGTGTAAATAGACCTTCATTTTTTTTGCAGGCCTTTACCTTGTCAGTAATACTACTATTTGGAGTTGAAGCCGCAACTGGTGTGCTCTTTTTTGCACCCGAGCAAGCGGCAAGTAGCAAAATGCTTAGAGATAGAATTGTTAATTTTTGCATATTTAAGAAGTTGTGTAATAACAAATGTGTTCTTTTACTTTAATATTCCAAAACCTTTTGTGTAATAACCTTTTTTAATCAACATGGATTGTAGTTTTGTTGACCCATTTAAATGAGAAAAAAAAGCCTGTGAATTCAATTTCACAGGCTTTTCTAAAAAATTAATTATTGAATTTATTTTTTTATCAATTGCCAAATATCGTTTCCGAAAATGAGCACCATGAGTGATAACAAAATAATCATGCCTGCAGTTTGCACACGCTCTTGAATTTTAATACTTATTGGCTTACCTGTTACCATTTCAATAATTAATAACACAACATGTCCTCCATCCAAAGCAGGAATCGGTAATACGTTTGCAAATGCCAAACCTAATGAGATTAGGGCTGTAAATAACCAAAATCTACTCCAAATCCACTCACCGCCATAAAACTTGGCAATACCAATAGGGCCTTGAACAGCTTTGTTTACTGCGATATCTCCATTGAAAATTTTACCCCAGCCTTTTATTTGACTGCTGATGGTTTCAACTGCCTTGTTCCAACCAGCAGGCAATGATGTAAAAAATCCATATTGAATGGTATCATAAGCAAAATCTTTGGTATCAGGTCTGAAGCCTACTTTACCACTTTCATCAATAGCTACTTCTAATCTTAGTGTATCCGTATTACGAAGAATGGTAAACAGACTTTTTGTGTTTTTCTTGTTTTGCAACAATTGTTGAAACTCATCAAAGAATACAAATTTGTTGGTATCAACAGCTAAAATCACATCATTCACTTTCAGGCCTGCTTTTTCGGCATTGGCACTTGGCACCAAGTCTGCTATGAAAAAAGTTTGACGAGGAGTTAGAAACTCTGCTTTTGTGTTTTCGGAAAATTTTGAAAGAAAAGTAGCAGGCAATTCAATTTGCTTGCTTTCGCCATTTCGGTCAACGGTATAAACAGTTTTGTCGCCCAATAACTCATCGCTACCAAATGCTTTTTCGAAATGAATGATAGGTTTTCCATTTACTGAAACCAATTTGTCGCCTGTTTCAAATCCAACTTCTTTGGCCAATGCACTTGCCACTACACCATTTTTGATAGATTCGTTTTTAGTAAATCTTTCGCCATAGTAATAGCTCATCATGGCAAAAATGAAAACACCTAGAGCCACATTAAAAATAATACCACCAAGCATCACAATCATTCGTTGCCAAGCTGGTTTGCTTCTGAATTCCCATGGTTCTGCAGGTTGAGCCAATTGTTCGGTATTCATGTTTTCGTCAACCATTCCAGCTATTTGTACATAACCTCCCATTGGGAACCAACCTAATCCATATTCAGTATCTCCTTTTTTGATTTTAAACAAAGAGAATTTAAGCATATTGGGCATTGGGAAAAGAAAATCGAAAAAGAGGTAAAATTTATCAACTCTGATTTTGAATAATTTAGCAGCTAAAAAGTGTCCTAACTCGTGAATTACCACCAATATAGATAGTGCGGTAATAAGTTGGGCAACCATAATAAAAGTTTGCATGTATGTTTTTCTGTTTTAAAAATTAGTGTGCGAAAATAACATTTTACTTGATATTGTTAGGCTTTGCTTCGTAGATGCTGTGTGATAGTTGATAGGCGGTTTTATTCTAGCGTTTTCAAAGCTTTTTGGGTGATTGATCATTAAAATCAAATATTTTCTGAAAGGGATTGCACCTCTCATGTTTAAAACTTTTGAAGCATTTTGACAAAAAGTTTCCAAATTGCTACTTAAAATTATTCTTATGGCACTAAGCAGATTTTGGTCTTATATCATCGCCCTCAGCATTGTATATATTTTTTACATGATGTTTACGGGGCAAATGTATACGCTTTCGCAAATGGTTAATGGCAAACAAAATGATGCATTGGTAAGTGCTGAGTTTCCTGCCACGCGCTTTCAAACCCAAGACACGGCCTTGTATGCAAAGATTTTGGCGAATAAACCCACAGGTTATTCGCAAAACGATACATTGTACCAATCATTAGACAATGGTACCATTCAAGTTTGTATTGGAAAACAATCTGCTGATGGGATTTTTCCAACTTGCAAAAGTGCCATCATGGATATTTGGTTACCCTTGATAGGTTACCTTACCTTCTTTTGTGGTTTGCTTCATTTGCTAAATGATTCAAATGCCATTACCAAATTGGCCAAAGTATTAACACCCTTTTTTATTCGCATATTCCCAGAATTGCCCAAAGGACATGCGGCTTATGGATTTATGACCATGAATTTTGCAGCTAATTTTCTTGGCCTTGATAATGCAGCAACACCATTTGGTTTAAAGGCTATGGAAAGTATGCAGGAGGTGAATGCTGATAAAGAGAAGGCAAGCAATAGTCAAATTATGTTTTTGTGTTTGCATGCTGCGGGATTAACACTTATTCCTACCTCCATCATTGGTTATAGAGCGGCACAAAATGCCACAAACCCTTCTGATATTATGTTGCCATGCATCATCACATCTTTCATTGGCACGCTTGCTGCTTTGATTTTTGTAAGTATCAAACAACGAATCAATCTAGTGAATTGGGTGATACTAGCATTTATTACTTCTGTGAGTGCGCTGATTGGCTTTATTTTATATTATATAAACCAATTGAATGGCATTGAGAAATTCCATTTTACAGGCAATCTTAGCAATGGTGTTTTGTTGTTTATTATCTTAGCCATTGTTGCCTATAGCATTCTTCATGAAAAGGTTTTCAAAGCCAATGAAACCAATATTTTCGATTCGTTTGTGAATGGAGCTAAAGATGGATTTACAACAGGGGTTAGGGTTCTACCTTATATGGTGGCCATGTTGGTTGCCTTGAGTATTTTTCGTAATTCGGGTTTGATGTTTATTGTAATGAATGGTATAAATAAGGTGTTGACAGTTTTTCAAGTGGACCCACAAATTATCAATGCCATACCTGTTGCCATAATGCGACCATTTAGCGCTGGAGGTTCACGAGGTTTTATGTTAGATGCCATGAAAACTTACGGGGCTGATAGCCTTACGGGGCAACTATCATGCTTGTTTCAGGGAGCTGCTGAAACCACATTTTATGTGGTAGCTTTGTATTTTGGTTCCGTTAATATCAAAGATTCACGCTATACACTAAGCATTATGCTTTTGGTGGATTTGGTTTGTG
>CANHJJ010000076.1 GCA_947460565.1 Bacteroidota bacterium | reverse complement strand
CAGGTCTAAAAGAATTCCATCTTTTAGACCTGAATTGGCAGGAGAATATACTTTTTCAATATTAGCCCAACTTAATATCCTCAAATAAATATCGGCTGAAGTACCAATGATATCAGCCCTATCAGGGTTTAATTTTAATTGCTCAATTCGCTCATTAACCGACATTTTGGTTACTTTACGATGGAAGTTTTTCAACTGCTCACGGGTAAAGTAGTCTGTATTAGCTCCTTCACTTATTATATTCGAGATTTTATTTATCGTACCACTAGTTACAACAGCTGAAAGGTTTTCCAATCCTTTCGTATTTTTTCGCACCCATGCCTCTATGGTTTCCCAAGTTTTTTCTTTTACAGCGCCATCAAACATCCTCACGGTTCCTATATCAAAAGAAACAGAATGAATGGCTTTCTGGTTCTGAATAACCGTCATTTCAGTGCTTCCACCTCCTACATCAATGGTTAAATAGTTTTTATTTTTTTCAAATAAAGTATCTATCGAACGTAAAATGATTTGGCTTTCTTCCTTGCCATCGATGATACGGATTTTCAATCCCGTTTTTTCAAAAACCTTTTGGGCTACCTTATGCCCATTAGAAGCTTCGCGCAGGGCACTAGTAGCACATGCCATATAATAATCCACTTCAAATACCTCCATAATAAGCATAAAGGCTTTCATGGCTTTATAAAAAATCTTAGACTTTTCTTTGCTAATAATACCTTCTTTGAAAGCATCATCACCCAAGCGCACAGGAATTCTCACAAATTCTAATTTCTTAAACAATTCTTGGGAATCGTTGTCAACCGTTCTAACAATTTGCAATCGCACAGCATTTGAACCAATATCTATGGCAGCTAGTTTCATCTTCTAATTTTTGGCAATATATATTTATGAAGGTGTTTTTTATTACAGAATTGAATATTATCTTAAGTTTTTAAGTCCGTAAAGATGGATGCTTTTTAAGCCTCAAAAAAAAATATTTTCAGGATTTAAATTTTGCTTTGTTTTACATTAACTTGCAGCGGAATTTTTAAAATAACTAATTTTGCAGGGAGATAAGCATAGAAAATGAGCGTATTCAATTTTTTAACTCAAGATTTAGCAATAGATTTAGGTACAGCAAACACGCTGATAATACACAAAGATCAGGTAGTAGTTGATGAACCTTCCATCATTGCTATTAACAGAAGAACGGGCAATGTGATTGCGGTGGGAAGTCAAGCACAACAAATGCATGGCAAAGTGCACGAGGATATTAAAACTGTTAGACCTCTGAAAGATGGGGTAATCGCTGATTTCCAAGCTGCAGAGCACATGATACGTGGCCTAATAGGCATGATTCCCCAAAATAACAAGCTTATCAAACCGCAACAACGCATGGTGATTTGTATTCCATCGGGTATTACCGAGGTGGAAAAACGTGCGGTAAAAGACAGTGCTGAACGCGCTGGTGCAAAAGAGGTTTACCTTATTCACGAGCCTATGGCTGCTGCCATTGGTATTGGTATTGACGTATTTGAGCCAATGGGTAATATGATTATTGATATTGGGGGTGGAACTACCGAAATTGCAGTTATTGCTTTGGCGGGTATCGTTTGCGACCAATCAATTCGCGTGGCTGGTGATGAGTTTACAGAAGATATTTTAGACTATATGCGCAGACAACATAATTTGTTGGTGGGTGAACGTACTGCTGAAAAAATAAAAATTGAGGTGGGTTCTGCTTTAAATGAACTTGAAAATGCACCGCCCGATTATGCGGTTAATGGCCGAGATTTGATGACAGGTATTCCTAAGCAAATTTTTGTTTCTTACACAGAGATTGCATCAGCATTGGACAAATCTATATCTAAAATTGAAGAAGCTGTATTAAGGGCTTTAGAATTAACTCCTCCTGAGCTTTCAGCAGATATTTATTCAACGGGTTTATATCTTACAGGTGGTGGGGCCTTACTTCGTGGCCTTGATAAGCGTATTGCAGCCAAAACCAAGTTACCAGTGCATGTGGCCGAAGATCCATTGCGTGCTGTAGTGCGTGGCACTGGCATGGCTTTGAAAAATCTTAAGAATTTCAAATTTTTAATGACATAATTTGTAAATAGTTGATCGGTCTTAGCATATCTAAAGCCCGCACTAAAACTACATAATGCGCAACATTATATTCTTTTTATATAAGTACTACACTTTCATGCTCTTTGTAGGGCTTGAGTTGCTGTCATTTATAATCATTTATCGTTATAACAATTACCAAAAAGCCAGTTTTTTAAACTATACAGGTTCTGTTAGTTCGGGTTTTTATAATGCCGTAAATAACACCACTTCGTATTTCAACTTAAAAAATGTAAACGATAGTTTGCAAGCAGAAAACGCCCAATTGCGTTCACAGTTGCTAAATGCATTTTATCAAAATTCTTTTACCATTACAAAAATTAGTGACACCACCTACAAACAGCAATATGAATATATCTCGGCAAGTGTGGTAAACAATTCAGTAACAAAAAGAAACAACTACATTACCCTTGACAAAGGCAGTGAACATGGTATAGAAAAAGGGATGGGGGTTATTTGTAGCAATGGTATTGTGGGTACAGTGCAATATGTGAGCAGAAACTATAGTGTGGTATTATCTTTTTTAAATAGCCAATCCAACTTAAGTGTTAAGGTGAAAAAGAACAACGCCTTTGGTTCATTGGTATGGGAAGGTGACGACCCCGGAGAAGCAAGGTTGAAAGACGTAAATAAACATGTTCAAATTGCTGTAAAAGATGAAATTGTAACCAGTAATTATTCAACCATCTACCCTGAAGGAATTCCTGTTGGAACCATTAGCAACCATTACTTAGATGATGGTGAGAATTTTCACAGTATTGATATCAAACTAAACACAGATTTTGGCACCCTAAAAAGTGTATATGTCATTCGAAATTTACTTAAATATCAGCAACAAGGTATTGAAGCTTTAGCTAACCCCGAAAAACATTGATTATAGAATTAGTATCAAATATCGTTAAGTTTATGCTGCTCATGCTATTTCAGTTATTAGTAGTAAACAAACTAGGAATCAGTACCTATGTGAATCCTTATGTATATGTTGTGTTTATTTTGTTACTACCCATCAAAATTAAACCATGGATGGTATTGGTCATTTCATGCTTAACTGGTATGGTAATGGACAGTTTCAGTAGCACACCAGGTTTGCACATGGCAGCCTGCGTTTGTATGGGTTATTTACGTGGGTTCTACCTTCGTTTTGCAACGGGTAAAGATGACCAAGAATCTAACATCATACCTAACTTGTCTAACAAAGGTTGGGTATGGTTTTCTATCTATACATTCATCATGGTTTTCGCTCACCATTTCATGCTTTTCTTCCTTGAAATTTATGGCTTGAACCAATTTTTCGGTACCCTTACACAAATCTTTTTGAGTACACTTTTCTCGGTATTTATAATTGTTATTGGGCAGTTTTTATTTTATAATTTTTCTCCAAGTAAAGGGAGAATTTAGTGGTATGAACCTATCGTTTCTAACGAGTTGAAGAATTTTTAACTTCTCCACAATTAAAATAATATCATTCACTCTTTTTGAATTAGCTTTGTTGCACATCAAAAAATTTTAGCTTTTTTCCATAAATGGATAACAAAATCAGACAAAAAATACTCTTTATTGCCTTTTGTTTAGTGGCTTTGGTGTATGTAATTCGTCTAATGCAGCTTCAGATTGTTGATGATAGTTATTTCAGGTCCGCCCAAGAAAATGTATTGCAAGAACAGACCATTTATCCTGCAAGGGGTCTAATATATGACAGAAATGGCGAGCTACTTGTATACAATGATGCAGTATATGATTTATCCGTTATTCCCATTGAAGTTAAAACACTTGATACAGCTTTATTTTGTAAAGTATTAGGAATAAGTCCAGAACAGTTCAGATACAAGTTTGAAAAACTGAAACGCCAAAAGGGTTATGCACCCTACAAAAAATGTATATTCGATAGGCAAATTTCCATTCCCGTATATGCAGCATTTCAAGAACACTTATATGATTTCAGAGGCTTTTATGTAGATGTAAGAACGGATAGAAAATATGCTCATAGTAACGCAGCTCATATCATGGGATATATCAGTGAGGTAACAGATAGAGATATTGAAAATTCCAATGGTTATTATCAAATGGGCGATTTTAAGGGTATGAGTGGGGTGGAAAGAAGTTATGAAAAAGAATTGGGTGGTATAAAAGGAATCAAATACATTTTGGTGGATTCAAAAGCACGTACACAAGGTCGTTATAAAAATGGGGAGTATGATACACCTTCAGTTTCTGGAAAAAACATCAACCTAAGTTTAGACTATAAATTGCAAGCCCTTGGCGAGGAATTGATGCAAAACAAAATTGGAAGCGTGGTAGCCATAGAGCCCGCTACAGGTGAAATATTAGCGATGGTGAGTACACCAAGCTACGACCCCAATTTATTTGTAGGAAGAGACCGAGGCAAGCATTATATGGAATTGCTGCTTGATCCAGCAAAACCACTTTTTAACAGAACCATTGCGGCACCCTATCCACCAGGATCCATTTTTAAAATCTTAATGGCCTTAACAGGGCAACAAGAACATGTGTTAACACCTGCAACTACTTATGGTTGTTCGCGAGGCTATTTGTTTGTGGGTTGCCATGCACATGGCTCACCACTTCCATTAAGAGGAGGTATTGCTGTGAGTTGTAATTCGTATTTCTGTCAAGTATACCGAAGTGTGGTAAACAACCCAGCATACAAATTGAGAGAAGATGCTTATAAAAGCTTCCGCAAGCACATCACCAGTTTCGGTCTTGGTAGCAAATTAGGTGTAGATTTGTATGGAGAAGGTTCTGGACTGGTTCCAACAAGTGAGTACTATGATAAGATTTATGGCCGCTATCGTTGGCAAGCTCTTACCACTATCTCATTGGGTATTGGACAAGGTGAGCTCGGTATCACACCACTTCAAATGGCCAATGCCACAGCTGCTGTGGCCAACCGAGGTTATTATATCACTCCTCATATTGTTAAAAAGATAGATAGTAAATTAAATCCCAATCCAGATTTTAACAAGAAGCACTGGAGCACCATTGATACATCCTATTTCCAAGTAGTGATTGATGGCATGCAAGATGTGGTGGAACATGGAACGGCATATATTTCTAAAATTCCGGGTATAGAAATTTGCGGAAAGACTGGCACGGCCCAAAACCCACATGGCAAAGACCACTCAATCTTTTTTGCATTTGCCCCGAAAAACAAACCCAAAATTGCCATAGCAGTGGTGGTTGAAAATGCTGGATTTGGCGCTACTTATGCAGCTCCTATTGCCAGCTTGATGATGGAAGAGTATTTAAACAAAAAACATGATACAAGAAAGGCTTTATACGAGCGTATGATAAAGGCGAACCTTACACATAAAAATACCAATGACTCAGCTGCAACCAAAACCCGCTAAATTCGATTGGCTAACGCTAATGCTTTACTACGTATTTGTACTAGCTGGTTTGTTATGCATTTATGCCTCGGTATACAAAGAAACCAATCCCATGATTTATGACAATAGCATGAACTATGGGAAACAATTGGTATGGATTGGCATTTCGTTTTTTGTGGGTTTAATGATTTTATTGATTGATGAAAAGTTCTTTTACGCTTTTGCATACGGATTATATGGAATCGGTATTGTTATGCTCTTGTCAGTTTTTGCATTAGGTACAGAAATAAAAGGTTCTAGCTCATGGATACGAGTGGGGGGCATTCAGTTTCAACCTGCAGAGATAGCCAAATTTGCCACGGCATTGGCATTGTCGAAATACCTAAGCGGTTACAATATCCAGTTTAAAGAAAGAAAAACACAAATGATATGTGC
This sequence comes from Bacteroidota bacterium, assembly GCA_947460565.1. Taxonomy (GTDB): domain Bacteria; phylum Bacteroidota; class Bacteroidia; order UKL13-3; family UKL13-3; genus RGVD01. Next base: position 1,769 of record CANHJJ010000076.1, on the reverse strand, counting down.
GGCCATGATATTGCTGCCAATGGTTATTATTCTCTTTCAAAACGAAACGGGCTCAGCATTGGTATTTGTGGCCTTTGCCTTGGTTCTTTACCGCGAAGGATTGCCAGGATGGCTTTTATTGGTAGGAATTGCTTTGGGGGTGTTGAGTGTTTTGGCCTTGTTAGTCAAACCCCTATATATTATTATTGGGTTGGTGGTATTGGCAGGGGCATTTCTCTTGATGGTAAGAAGAACGATGCTCTTGATTTATCTGACAGTTGGTATCATTGCATTTGCCAGTGCCTATGTCAGCTCTGTAGATTATGTATTTGAAAATGTTTTGCAAGCCCATCAAAAATCAAGGATAAATGTATTGCTGGGTAAAGAAGTAGACATGAAAGGTGCGGGTTACAATGTGCAACAATCAAAAATTGCCATTGGCTCTGGTGGCTTATTGGGTAAAGGTTTTTTAGAAGGAACGCAAAACAAATTTCGATTTGTACCAGAACAAAGTACAGATTTTATTTTTTGTACCATAGGTGAAGAATATGGCTTTGCGGGAAGTTTACTATTTATTGCTTTATACATGTTGCTCTTGTGGCGACTGCTCTTTATGGCCGAAAGGCAGCGATACAAATTCAATCGCATTTATGGCTACAGTGTGGTTTCTATTTTGTTTTTCCATTTCACCATCAATGTGGGTATGACTTTAGGATTGATGCCTGTTATTGGTATTCCTCTGCCCTATTTCAGCTATGGAGGCTCGGCATTGCTGAGTTTCACGGTGCTTCTATTTATTTTTATTAGGCTTGATGCCAATAGAATGAATGAGCTAACGAGCGGTGCAGACTAGTTAAAATCAATTTCTTAACACAAATTTTTACAACAATGTTTGGCTAATTAACAATAGCTGAATACTTTTGCACCCCAAAACAAATCAAAAAATGAGCAATATTACCTTCACGATGATTAAGCCAGATGCAGTTGCTAATGGCCATATCGGCAACATTTTAAATCATATCACCACTGCTGGTTTCAAAATAGTGGCTATGAAATACCTTCACTTATCAACTGAAAAAGCAGGTGAGTTCTATGGTATTCACCGCGAACGTCCTTTCTTCAACGATTTAGTATCATTCATGACTTCTGGTCCTATCGTAGCTGCTGTTTTACAAAAAGACAATGCAGTGGCTGATTTCAGAACGATTATTGGTGCTACTGATCCTAAGAAAGCTGATGCAGGAACCATCCGTAATTTATATGCTGATTCAATCGAAGCCAATGCAGTGCATGGTAGCGACAGCGATGAGAATGCTGCTAACGAAGCAAGCTTCTTCTTCTCTGCTTTCGAAAGATACTAAGCTTTAAAATAATTCAATACTAAGACCCATTTAACCCTGCGTTAAATGGGTTTTTTATTGTAACATTGTTCATCAAAAGCAATAACACCTATGCACATCAAAGCCAATCTGATTGATATCGTTAATCGAAACATATACCCCGCTCAAATAATTGTTGAAGACTCACGAATCAAAAGCATTACCCCCATTGATGAAAAATTAGATTCTTATATACTACCTGGTTTTATTGATGCCCATGTGCATATTGAAAGCAGTTTGCTTGTGCCAAGTGAATTTGCAAGAATGGCTGTTTTGCATGGCACTGTAGGTACCATTAGCGACCCTCATGAAATTGCCAACGTGCTAGGAATGGCGGGTGTTGAATACATGATAAACAATGCCAAACAAGTACCCTTTCATTTTAATTTTGGTGCCCCTAGCTGCGTGCCT
>CANHJJ010000075.1 GCA_947460565.1 Bacteroidota bacterium | reverse complement strand
GCGCTAACATGTCGAGTAGCGGGAACTCCTTCTACAAGTAATATTTCCGCATATTAGTAGGATCTGATTTTTTTAAGCATTTAATTATTCCATGCTTTTGATATTATTCTATTTGAAAAATAGTTTCCTATTGTATTCAGTTAATATTAATAAATCTACATATTTGTTCTTTTTCTCAATAAAATGTATTCTTGTTATGAATACATGTGGCTTATGAAGAAATATATTTTACTTGGTTTACTTATATCATTAATTTTAGAGAAGGTCAATTCACAAATAAGGAATTTTTCAGTCTCTCCCCTACCCATCATTACTGCCGACCCATACATTGGTGTGGGTTTTGGTGCATTAGGCAATGCCACTTTTTTAATGGGTGATTCATCAAACACTCGCTACTCAAACATGATGTTGTATGGCATTTATACCACCAAAGGACAATTAGGTTTCCAGTTTAATCATCAGGTTTTTACCAAGGAAGAAAAATGGATGATTCAAGGTAAACTTCAATACCTCGATTGGCCCGAAAACACATACAGGCTTGGTGGTAATGTGAGCGGGGATACTCCTTATAAAGAAAAAATAAGTTATAAAGCCATCGAATTTGAAGAACGTGTGATGAAGCGCATTGGCAAGAAAAATTTCATAGGTTTACAATACCGACTTTTTAGTTGCTGGGATCTAAAATCAGATTTAAATGGCAATTCAAGTTTTTTTAACAATGTAGCAATAGGCAACAAATCTTTCGTAGCTTCAGGTATTGGTGTTCATTTTATTCATGATAGCAGAGATAATGTTCAGAATGCTTATTCAGGCAAGTATTTAGAAGTGGCTTTGAATCCTTTTCTTAGCATTTTAGGTAGCACCCAAGATTGGGTTAATTTTAGAATTGATGGCCGTATTTATAAAAATTTCTCTACTAATAAACAAAAAGTATTGGCAACACGCTTTGTATTTGAGCAAGCTGGAGGTAGCATTCCATATATGATTATGCCGCAGTTTGGCAGGTATTATTCAACTAGGGGTTTTGTGCAAGGGCGTTATAGGGGCAACACCTTTGCCAGCTTAGAATCGGAATACCGCACACATCTTTGGCGATTTATAGGTGGGGTAGCCTTTGCCAATATCAACACCATAAGTGAGCCCAAAGGAGAGTTCAAGTATTTTAACCCTGCAGCTGGAGCTGGTTTGCGTTTTTGCATCAACAAAAAACAAAGAACCAATATCAGAATTGATTATGCCAAAGGCACTCAGGACAATGGAGGTATTTACTTCCAAGTAACAGAGGTGTTTTAGGGCTGCTAGCCTATCTTTTTAAACTATCTGTGTATTGGAGTTTATTCTTATTTGTTATAAGCTGATGCATATAAGACGCATTTGGATTAAGGATAGTTCAATTTATTTTTATGTCCATTTTTCGACTCCGCTCAAAATGACAAAGAAATCTACCCTTAAAACGGCTTTTTATTTCTCGAATAAATATCACTCCACATTTTTGTCAATCGGCATTGCGAGTACCTTCTTCTTTCAAAATTAAAGCTATTTCACTAACCTTGTCCAAATAAAAATAATCATTGATAAACCTCTTCAGTAAATATTTTCAATCACTTGGGATTAAACAGAAAATCATCCAAGTTTTAAAACAAGGATTGAGCCCAAGAAAACTAGCACTTACGATTAGCCTAGGATTTTTGCTGAGTATATTTCCTGTGGTAGGAACAACGACCGCACTTACCATGCTATTCGCCTATTTGTTTCGCTTAAATTACATAATAATACAGTTGATTAATTGGTTAGCAGCTCCAATATGTTTGGCGCTTATGATACCCTTCATGCATTTAGGTCAGGATATTTTTGGTGCCGAAGAAAGTAGGGTAAGTATAGATGAATTAATAAAAGCCTTTGATAACGGATTAATTCAAGGTTTCAGACAAGTAATGCAATATGAATTATATGCTATTTTCGGTTGGGCCATTAGCGCATTGCCAGGCTTGATAATTTTGTATTTTATTTGCTTGCAATTGATAAAATTATACTATTCAAAATTGAAAAAGGCTGCCATCTAAATGGCAGTACCCATTCTTTCGTTAACAAGTTTTATGATTAAGTCTAATTGTTCTTCTTTATCTATAAAGCTATTGTCAATCTCAATGGCATCATCTGCTTTGCGTAATGGACTATCCTCTCGGTTACTATCAATATAATCACGTTTAGCAAGGTTAGCTAACACCTCGTCAAAGGTAGTATTTTGACCTTTTACTTTTAGTTCATCTAGTCTGCGTTGGGCCCTAATATTTGGTTCAGCGGTGATAAATAATTTTAATTCTGCTTCAGGGAAAACAACTGTACCTATATCACGGCCATCCATTACAATTCCTTTTTCAAATCCCATTGCCTGCTGTTGTTTTACAAGAAATCTACGCACTTCACTTAATGCACTTACGTCACTTACAGCACCTGCTACCCGCGGATTTACACGAATTATATCTTCAACGTCTTCCCCATTCATCATGGTGATTTGAGATTGTGTTATTTCATCTATTCTAAAATTTATGGTAATGTTTTTTAACGCTTCATTTACTAAATCTAGATGATGAAATTCAATTTGATTGTTTAGAAAAAACAAAGTAACAGCTCTATACATGGCACCTGTATCCACATATCGGTAGCCAATTTTACGGGCTATATCTTTTGCAATGGTGCTTTTGCCACAGCTAGAAAAACCATCAATGGCTATTATTATCTTTTTACTCATTATTGTTTTTTCTTCTTGTAGAAATCGTTGATATTGGTGGTAATCGAAAAGTGATCTGTTGAACGATTTATCATATAATTGGCTCTGGCATAAGCAATATTAAACTTGCTTACTCTTAAACCAAAACCCCAGCTAAAGCCAGAAAAACCTAAGTTGTCAAACAAACCCACTTCTCTTCGTCTCAGGTAATTATAACCAAATCTAAACATAAAAGTACGACTAAAAATAACCTCAGTATTCACAATCAAATGACTTAATATTTCTTGCGTGATGCTAAAATCTTCTTGAATAGGCTCATTTGTTTCAAGGCTAATATTGCGATTGTTTCTATTGGCTATTTGGTAAAGATTATTTCCAAGGTTCTGTAGATTGTGAGCTACAAGTGATATCCGAAGAGGGTTGTGCGCAAATTTTTTAGAAAAACCTAATTGCACATTTAGAGGTAGGTTTTCATAATTGCCCTGTCTGTATGTACTTAATTGTGTTCCAAGATTACTGATAACAGCCGTATAGGTAGTGAGTTGACGAGGGTTATAGTAGCTAGCGGCAAGGTCTATCGCAACACCAAAGGAATTATATGTTTCAAGGTTTGAGTTTATGAATTTTAAATTACCACCATAATTTATCTTCTTTATTTTCCTTGCATAGGAAACATGATAGCAATATTCACCTGCAGTAAAGGTACCTTGAATCTGTCCATCAGGTGTGGTTTTGGTGAAATTACCATAGCTGAAGTATTGAATACCTGCAGCAAATGTTCCTAATTTGTCGAAATGTTTAGCAAAGCCTGCGTAACCTGAGCCAATATCAGCAAACATTTTTACATAATTATAGCTAAGTTGGTTATTCATTTGAGGCATTAACAATGAAGGATTTTGATACGCAACATTCAAATCACTATCATTAGAAGCAATAGCACTTCCTCCTAAAGCTGCAATTCTTGCATTGGCAAACGAATTCAAAAACTGATAGGTACTATTACCCCCAAGACCCTGAGAAAAGGCGCTAAAGGAGAAAATAATCAGTAATAAAAACAGAAGATTCTTTTTCATGCTAAGCAATTGGTCAAAAATATCCTTTAAACGCTATTTCATCAAATAAATTATTTGGCATTTTTCGAATATATGCAAACCAAGTATTTGGACAAAAAAATGTATCTACTAAATCTAATTTATCAGCAGGGTTTTTGAGTGCAAGTTGCCTCCAACTTTCAATCTAAGTTTATAAATTCCGCCTGTAAGATTTGACTGTATGGGTATCATTTGATTGCCTGGATTTAATGATATCTCACTTGTCCAAACTTCCTGACCTAGCAAGTTAACAATACTTATTTGCGTGTGATTTGCTGAAAATAAATTGAATTTGAGCTCAAATTGACCCTGATTAGGATTAGGGAAAATAGAAAAATCAGAGATGGGAGATATATCATCCAACCCAACTTTATTTATAGCTATAGAGATTGTGCTAATATCTTTGCAGTTTATCGCATTGGTCACCTCCACTTTAGCCTCACCGCTTCCCAAGCTAAGCCATTTTGCTTGTATGGCAGAGGTACCTTGCCCTGACAAAACCAAGCCATTCGAAAGGGTCCATTTATAAGTGAGTCCAACTGAATCTTTGATGCTATAATTATAGATTATATTTGCATTTACCCCACTTGGACCAGCTATTATACCTGCAATGGGGCTATTATTTATAGTGACGATTTTGTTCACTGTATCTTTGCATGTTTTATCACTTATAGCTATCAGTCTAACAACATAAATTCCTACAGAATCATAATTTTTTGTAGGATTTTTCAGGCTTGATGTATCCCTTTTATTTTTTGAATCAAATTGCCAATTACTAGATGTTTCACCCGATGAAATGCTTGATAAATCAGAAAAATGAAAGGTATTTCCTTTTAAACATTGTATATTGTTATTTATATTAAATTCTGCCAAAGGCATTGGATTAACTTCTATAGTCTTTGTAATGGTATCATAGCAATAGTATTGGTTGGTGCCAATAAGTCTTATATTGTATTTGCCTATTTGAGTGAGCGTCTTTGTTATACTCGTTAAAGTTGAATTTTCATTATTAATAAACCATGCACGTCTGTAGGCGTTTGTGGTACTTGTGGTGTCAGTGAATATGAATGCATTTCCTTTCAAACATTGGCTAGATTTATTGATTGTAAAGCCCATTTCATTCATAGGTTTTATCGAGATGGCTATAGTCGAATATGGCCCTGAACCTAACGAATTATAAGGCGTTACAGTTATAAACCCTTCATTATTCCCTAATTTAACTTGGATACTTTGGGTATTTTGACCACTAAGAATAACTGCCCCATCTGGCACATCCCATAGGTAATAAGTTGCTCCAATTGAGGGTGATACAGAATAAGTTGCCATGGTGTTGGCACATTGAAGTTTCAATCCAATTATATCTCCTGTTTTATCCGGCCTTGAACTTAATTTTAGGAGATAGGCATCATAGTCATTTCCTGCATATAGGCTAAACACATCTATGCCAGGATTAAAGTCAACATTACCCTTAAAAGTGCCCGTTAAATAAATATTTTGATACCTGTCCACATCTAATGCAACATTCCCCATGCCCCCATAATTTTCAGCCCATATTAATTGGCCGTCAGGACCTAATTTAGAAACAAACACACCTGAACTGCCTGATGAATTTAAGATGTAGGTTAGAGTGTCAGGGTCAAAATCGAAAGTATTTGAAAACAATCCCGTTACATACAAATTTTGCATGTCATCAAAATTGATATCAAATCCATTTCCGATTCCGCTATTGCTTGTACCGCTGAATGATTTTGCCCAAATATAATTTCCAGAGGAATCTAATTTTGATATATAAATATCTGTTTTCAGAGCAGTTAAACTTGAGTTTCCTAAATCTGGATTGAAATTCACAGTACCCTGAAATTGCCCAGTACTATATACATTTGAATTTCTGTCGATGGCAATAGAATAGCCTATATCAGAAAGATTACTGCCAATACTTTTCGCCCAAAGAATCGTACCAAAATTACTGAACTTGATTATAAAAACATCTTCATTGCCTTGGGAGATTAGCTTATTTGGAGCAATGAAATTGTATATCATTGTATCTTGAAACTGCCCTGTGGCATATACATTGCCTTGCACATCTAAAGAAATTGAATAGGCTATATCATAATTTCCTCCTCCAAAACCTTTTGCCCATTGAAAAGCTCCAGAAGAATTTAACTTCAACACGAATGCATCGAAATTACCATTGGACTTTATGAAATAATGTGCTGAGCTAGGATTAAAATCACAAGAATCGACAAAGTATCCAGCCACAAACACATTGCCTAATTTATCAACGCATATTGATTTACCAATGTCAAAGCTATTGCCCCCTATACTCTTTGCCCAAATTATGTCACCCCATGAATTGTACTTGGCAACAAATACATCTTGACTTGCCGCCTTACTCACTAAAATAAGCTCTCCTGCGCTTGGGTCAAAATCCGCAGAATCTTCATAAAGGCCCGTTATATAAATGTTTTGATTAGCATCAATAGCAATGGATGCTCCTTCATCATAACCTTTACCTCCAATTTTTTTTGCCCAGATAAACTTACCCGCTGGATTAAATTTGCTAATGTATACATCTGTAGTATAATCGTTAGAAGTTATAACAAAGCTTGAATCAATGTTAGGGTCGAAATCTACCTGACCCATAAAAACACCAATCGTATAAACATTGCCACTTGTGTCAGTTACGATGGAATTGCCGGATTCTGAATAGTAGCTACCGAAACTTTTAGCCCATGCGAAATTTTGGGAAAAGGATAATTGATAACATAACACGAATAAAAGAGACAGTCGAATTTTAAGCATGAGATTCATTTATACATGCAAGATATAAAATCTAATCACCCTTAAAAAGTCAAGAAATTCGAAATGGAAATATTATGAGAAAATTAACATATTGGATTAGAAATTCAAATCAAGGTGTTTTTAGCCCAAATGATGCAACCAATATGCTTTACCATAGCTGCAAAATATTTCAGATCCAGCTTTTATATTTACTTTAGCTACTAAACATATTTGTTTTTTATGATTGATGGTAATTAGGGCATTGTTTTTATAGGCTGAACTTTGAATGCCATTTGCATCATTTGCATACTTAGCAAAACAATCAGTATTCTTAGCATCCAATATTTTCCCATTGGGTAAATTCATAAAGAAATTGTCCTGCCTCAATTCAATTCTTTTGTTAGCATATTTTACATGCAACAATTCTCCCCTGAAAATAGAAATTACTTCGTTTTTATGGATAGAAATGGCTGTGTACAAGCCCTGCCCAGCGCCTATAATTAATGACTTTTCGATGTATAAATATTCAACTTCATCTGCATCTATTTCATCTGGAAAATTATTGGCGTGTATGCTCATTGTTGAGCAAGGTATTCATTAGAATCAAGAATATAGTTACTTACTTTGCCACCACCAAGGTTTTCATCATTTGCTTGTCTTCGCTTTGCACTTGGTAGTAATAGTTTCCATTCTGTAAAGAGCTTACATCAAGGATTACCTCATGTGTTCCTTTTCTATATTTAGCCTCGTTAATGGTTAATATTTCTCGTCCTATTCCATCATATAATGTTATCTTTACATAACCTTCACTGCAAGCAAATCTAATGGTGGTGGATGTTGAAGCAGGGTTAGGATAGTTTTCAATAAAACCAATCTCGGCTGATTTTACTTCGGCTATGCCACTAGCATTGGCATTAACAAAGTTGAGTGTTTGGTATTGCTTTAACAAAATACTGTTGGTATCAACATCACTTACTTCAAACCAATTCTTAAGTATGGTAGCGTAAATTTGTCTAAAATCAAACTGCATGGGCACATTGTCATTTACAGATACACTTGATGGGATGATTGGGTTTGTACCATAAATACCTCCATTCACTTTGCTTCCAAAAATGAACAAAGGAGCAGCTGC
>CANHJJ010000074.1 GCA_947460565.1 Bacteroidota bacterium | reverse complement strand
ATCTAATTATGCAAATACTGCAGCTACTTGCTTAGGTATTGCTACATCAGGGGCGCATTCGGCACAGATTAAAAACAATAGCATTTCATATTTAACAGGTTCTGCTACTGCAACAACTACAGGCGCAACGGCCTCTCTAATTGGAATGTCATTAGCTGGCTCTGGCACAAATGGAATTACGGTTGATAACAATACGGTTCATACATTAATTTCTACTGCAAATCCTTCAATTGGTATCACCATGAGTGGTATGATGATTTCAGGCCCTGTGACAGGAACAAATGTTGTTACAAGAAATATTATTCACTCGGTAATGGCCGGAAAATCTGGCTCTACCATCAATGGTATAGATGTAGTAGCTGGTGCTTTCACATATGCCAATAATATGGTACGTTTAGGTATTGACCAAAATGGTTCTAATATGACAAGCACTTTAAACCTTAGAGGTATTAATGAAATTGCTGGAACAAATAACTATTACTTCAATACTATTTATATTGGTGGTTCAAATGTGGCTGCAGGCGCAGATTACACTTTTGGTTTTGCAAGTACAGTATCTTCAGGAACGCGAAATATTAGAAATAACATCTTTTCAAATAAAAGATCTAGTGTTTCTGGTTCGATTGCTAAGCATTACTCAATTTCGCTTGCTAACGCAACTGGCTTAACTATTAATTACAACAACTACTATACTAATGCGGCACCACTTGGTGTATTTAATTCGTTAGATGCAACAGCTTTATCAGATTGGAAAACTGCAACCGTGCAAGACGTGAACTCAATTACAGAAAACCCAATATTTGTTTCTGGCAATGGAACTAACTCTTCGGTAGATATGCATATCGTGCCAAATTCAATTTCATTAATGGAATCGGGTGGGGTTAATATTTCTGGATATGCAACAGATATTGATGGAGATGTTAGACCAGGACCTGTGGGTTCAACCAATGGTGGTGGAACAGCTTCTGATATTGGTGCTGATGAGTTTGATGGAGCTTTGTTCCAATTAAATGTAGGTGCTTTAGCACTTGCATCTCCAAGTGGTTCTTGTGCTTCAACAGGCAAAACGGTTAGCATTAGAATTAAAAACTATGCTAGCACCCAAGCAATAGACTTTTCTCAAAACCCAGTAGTGGTTACAGCTAGTGTAAGTGGAACCAATGCAACTACTTTCAACCCTGTAACGTTAACAACAGGAACATTAGCACCAGGCGCTACTTTAGATGTGGTAATGTCTAACAATTATGATATGAGTGCGCTGGGAACCTATACATTTAACGCAAGTACCATATTGTTTGGCGATGCTAATTCATCAAATGATGCAATGTCTGCAACAGCTATCACAACTACTAATTTAACTGTTGGAAACAATACATCAAGCGTTACTCAAATTTGTAGTTCAAATGGAATTCCTACTTTAACAACAACAGCTACTGGAGGAAATGTTCAATGGAGACAATCAACGGTGAGTGCAACTGGACCATGGACAAATGTGGGCAGCAACTCTCCTACTTATACACCAAGTAATCCTATAACAACAACCACCTATTACTCTGCATTGATATCATGTAATTCAACTACCATCTCTGCAGGAGATACCGTAATTGTTCAAATACCTGAAATTTTATCATTCTCAGGTAGTACTACTTGTGCAAATACAAATGCATCTTTAAGTGCCACACCAAATAACTCACAAGTTATAAATTGGTATACTAGTGCAAGTGCCACTATTCCAGTTGCTACTGGAAATACATACAACCCAGTGGTAACTTCAACCACTACTTTTTATGCAAGTGCTGCGACCACACAAAACGTATCAACAGCCACTTCAGGTGGAAACACATGGAATCAAAATACAACTTTAGGTTTATTTGACCGCAACACAAGTAATCAATGTGCGGTGTTTGATGCATTAAAGGATATTACAATTTCTTCTTTGGATATTTATCCATTTGATCCTGCTGGAACTACCTTTACCATTCAAGTGAGACAAACAAACACTTCGGGAACATTAATTGCAAGTTATACAGGTGTTACTTCAGTGCAAAACACAGGCAGTACACCAACTGTCGCTCAAACAGTGCCAGTTAATTTTAATATTCCTGCAGGTACAAATTATGTAATTGCATTTACAGCTAACCCTGCTTGTTGGAGAGGAGGCTCATTTGCATTCCCTTATCCTTTTGTTGTTTCAGGTTTACTAAACTACAAAGCTGCTGGATTTGGAACAGCTGCATCAGGTACTACAACTAATTTATTGTATTACTTCTACAACTTAACTGTTTCTTCGGCTTGTGAAAGTGCAAGACAACCAATTGTGGCAACTGTTTTAACAACACCTAGTGCACCAACTGGCTTATCAACTGTAAGTAAAACAGGCAGTACAATAAATGTATCTTGGAGTGCTGTTTCAGGCGCAACTTCATATAGTTTAGATGTAGCAACTGACACTGGATTTACCTCAATGGTTTCAGGTTATAACAACTTAAGTGTTTCTGGAACTAGTGCATCAATTACAGGATTAAGCCCTTTAACCCAATACTATGTAAGGGCTAGAAGCGAAAACGGAACTTGTACCTCTCTTAATTCGTTAAGACTTAGTGAAACTACCAATGCAAATAATGTGTCTATTCAAGTATCTGCATTTATTCAAGGACTATACCTTGGAAGTGGCGCAATGACTGCTGCTCCATTCAATGCAAATGGTGTTAGTCAAACAACCTTGGCAGATACTATTACAGTAGAATTGCATAACAGTGCTACACAAGCATTGGTTTATAGTGCTACAGGTCTATTAAGTACCAGTGGTGTTGCAAATGTTATATTCCCTGCTGGTGCTATTGGTGGTACCTACTATATTGTAGTTGCTCATCGTAATTCAGTTGCCACCTGGAGTGCAACACCAGTAACCATTGCTTCAAATGGCACTTCTTATAACTTTACTAACGCTGCTACTAAAGCTGCTGGTAATAATTTAGCGGATTTGGGTAGCGGTATATTCGGTATGTATACTGGAGATATTAATCAAGATGGATCAGTTGATTTTAATGATTATCCTGCCTTAGACATTGCGAGTTCTGCAGGTATTTTAGGCTATGATGCAAATGACCTTAACGGAGATGCATCAGTGGATTTCAACGATTATCCATTGATTGACATTAACAGTTCAAATGGAGTCATTTCAATAACTCCATAACCAAAATAAAATATCAAATAAAAACGCCCATTTAACTTCGGTTAAATGGGCATTTTTATTAATATCATTAGATATCTTTCATCATTCAATCTTTGCGAATCACGATTCCGATGTATCGGAGCAGAAAGAAGTATTAAGAATAATGAAAGTTATGCAAATGTTTTTCAAACCAACATCTATCTGTTTGATATGCTTTTTACCTTTGACAAAGCAAAATCTTGATTAATCCTTGGGAGATAATTCGTTTTCAAAACCTTTATATCCAAAAAATTCAAGCTAGAAAAGATGCTTCGTACCTGAGCATGACAAGGCTAGAAGTAACGAAAGCAATTAGAATCAAAGTCTAAATCAATTATTCTACACCAGTAGTTCAATCCTGATGTATTTGGACAAAATACTTCTTCCAATTAATCGGAATCAGGAGGTCTACTATTTAATGAGCGTATTATAATCTGAATTAATTATAGATGTGCAATTATAGCTATGGCGAATCTAACAAGCCATAATTATTGATTATTTGATTTAAACAATCGTGTTCCAATCAATTCATCATAACCCCATTGTTGGTTTTTGGCATATACCAAAATCAAATACTCATTCTCAGTTTGAAAGTGATTACCTTCATAAGGCGTTTCATCAGGCTTTCCATCTGCTCCCTTTGTTGCATAGCAATACTCATAACGTCCCTGTTTCAGGGGCATTTCCAATTCATATCTTGCTCTGTTGCGATTGAAATACATTTTATAATCCGGTAACAATTTCCAATCAGTTAACTCACCAACCACATATACATCTTCATCATTCATGGTTCCTGGAGATGACAAATAAAACTGCGTAAGAGCATAGTCTCCATCAATATCACCATTCAATCCATCTTTGTTTTGAATGAGCCTTTTGCCATTGTAATCGGTGTATTGAAAATATTGATTTGATCCTTTGCTTTCATCCATCATAAGCATCAAATGAACCACACTGTCTATCCATTTGCTTCTCACATTTTGGCTATAGGTTCTCAAACTTCTGATATCAAAAAACCTAAACTCATTCCCACCATTAAATAGGGTCTTATCTACATAGTTATAATCCAATTTAGTTCCGTTAGAAAACTGAGGTTTCAATCCTGTCAAAGCATTGTCCCATCTGTAATTTTGCAATACCGCTATCTTTATATCTTGTAAAGGATTGGGAACAGTATTGGCATTGTATTCAACTGTAAAATTCACTTCTTGTTTTGTAAACCTAAACTCAGCTAAGGTAGGTGGATGCGCTGATGCCTCTATTTGTGTGGATTGATTTACAATCATAAATCTGCGTGTCAATACCACATTTTCTTCATCAAAATTGCGGTAGACTTTCAATATATAATTACCCGCTATATAGGGTTTGATGGTTTCATTTGGAAACAACAGATTGTAATGAACGTATTTGGTATAGGTATTACTTGAAAATTTCCAATCCGTAATATTATCAAAGTCCATGCCTCGCAGGTACTGATTTTTGTTGAGATCGGTGGCTTGCCAATTGGCATCACAATGTATAATGGTATATTGAAAATTCTCATTTCTTGTTCCTAAAATATCAAAGCTTAGTCTCAGCTGTTCGAAACTGCCCAAGCCTATCATCGCATACCTATCCTCAGAACCAGATTTGGTAAGCATAACTGTTTTAACATTAGGGTCTAGAATCAGATTATCATTTGCATTTTGGGCAAATGTCAAGGATAGTGTAAAAAAAGAAAATGCTAAAAAAAGCCATTTATATCGCATCATACATTGATAGAAAATAAGATGCCAAGATATTATACTCGGTGCAAAATAAAAATTGTAATGTAATAGGAGTTATTTACGAAACTTGTGAAGATGCTTCTTCCGCGACAACGGAATCAGCGTGATGAAGCGCTAACGGGCGTCATCCTTTGAGCAGCGAAGTATTATTGCAAACAGAGTGGATAGCTCTTAAATGAGTCAACCATTTTCAAGAAAATGCATTTTGGCCGTTACCAGCTTCCATGCTTGAAACTGATAGTTTTTTAATAATAAAGTTGCAAACTTTAATTATCTATACTCACAAGTGACGCTTCACTTAATACTTGAGATAGATCTGCCTTATGGTATAAAGGAGCGGAGCCGAAGCACCCATTGCTTAATAAAATTATCATTCAGTAACTACCGTTTCGGCTCCGCTCAAGGTCCGTTCTTCTTTGTCGGCTGAGCGGAGCACCATAGCAAGGGGCTGCTGAGCGGAGCCGAAGCACCCATTGCTATTCAAATTATCATGCATTAACTACCGTTTCTGCTCCGCTCAAGGTCCGTTCATCATTTCTTGCTGAACAATGGGAGCGAAGCCGAAACGCCATTTCGACACCGCAATGAACTTTTCTAACAAAAAGCTTACCCATGCAGCCATTATTACTAGCAGTGAACAAGATGCATTTCAAAATCGTTTACTAGTCTATGGAAATCCAAGGGGCAAAACTTTTATTCATGTCATGGATAAAATTGTTTTCTTCGCACCCATAAAAATGGGTTCTGATAATCTTTATTCTTTTTACGGGGAATTAAAATAACAAGAACAACCTATAAAAAAATCAAACTAAGCCTTTAACCGAATTAATTAAATAATTAAACAAGAACACTATGAATAAATTTATGATTGACATCCTTTTGCAAGGATTGGATAATGAAACAAGAATGGCCTTGTTACCCAAAGAACAAGAGATGATAAAAGAGTGGGAAGTAAATGGGATCCTATTAGCCTCGTATATAAAAGCCGAAACCGCAGGAATTTACTTGGTTTTATTGGCAAATGACAAATTAGATGTAGATAAAAAACTGTCAACCCTGCCCTACTATCCCTATATGAAAATTGACATCATGACATTGAGAGATTAATGGATGGATATTACCTATAGATAGCAAATAAACTTACCTTAGATGGTGACCCTATGCCCTACCCTTGTTGGCATGGATTCTATTTCAGTTTTTACAGGCATCATTCATCTTACACTGGACCTAAACAGTCCAAATAAGCTCACAAGTATTTGATTGTCAAAAATATATTGGATCATTTATGATTCTCAAACATGTTTACACTAAGTTAATGGGGATTACGAAGAAATTCTACATATTTGCGCGTTCATAAAGAGAATGCTTTTGAAAAAATACTTCTTACTTATACTTTTATCCTATATCGTTTGTAATGAGGCTAAAACGCAAGTTAGCTTTAGTCAAAAATCAACCAATACAGGCAGGATTGGCGTAGGTTTTAGCAATGCTGGAACCATCGGAAATCCGAATACCATCCGAAACGACAGACAAAGCAAAAATTGGTCGATGCAATTTCCTAAAGGAACAGGTATTGAGCATTTGTTTGAAGCTGGCATTTGGTTAGGTGCGCAAGTAGATGGCCAAGTATTGGTATCTACCAGTGCTGTGGATGACCCTAGTGGATACTCGACCGGAAAAGCCGGTTATGAATTTACCCAATTAAGTGACATCAAGGAAAGATCTAAAACCAAAAGCAGCAGTAACTTCTCATCACAAGCCATATCAGGTCAGGATTTTATAACCAATTTTACAGATAGTTTTGTGGTGGTGCCAGGTTCTAGTATTCCGATTAATTCGCATACCAATCCTTTGAAAGCAGTAATTAAATTGGAAACCTATGCATGGAGCGAATCAACGGCTGATTACTTTGTGATAGCCAATTATGAAGTTACCAATAATTCAGACAAAAGATGGGATAGCATTTGGTTTGGTAATTGGAGTGATTTGGTAGTAAGAAACATTCAATATACTACTGATGGAACAGGTTCTAACTACTACTCGAGAGGCCGCAATGGCTTCGATAGACAAAGGATGGCTGTGTATGCTTACTTGGCAAGGGCAGATGTGAATGATTATGATTATACCCAATCCTATGGTGCCATTCAATTTTTGGGCATGGATTGGAGAGGAATGTTTTTCAACCCTAACAAGCCAGATACCTTTATAAAATCGGGATTTCCAGCCCCTCAATTGAATATTAATTTTTGGAACTACAATGGATCAAGCCCATGGATAGCGCCTTCAACTGATTTAGATAGATACAACAAACTAAAGAACTCAATAGACTCACTTACCTTATTTGACCCAAGCAAAGGACCGTTTATTGGTCAACCTGCTAACTGGATTCAATTGATTTCGGCAGGTCCTATTTCAAATTTGAACCCTGGTGAGAAAATGCATTTTACCATGGCTTATGTATGTGCCAAGCAGAGTAATCCCAATATTCAAGGGGCTAATGTGTTAAGTACGGAAGAAGATAGGGCAGAACTGAATGATCATTTAAAAACATGTCGTGCTACATACTTGGGTGAAGATGGTGATGAAAATGGGGTTTACACCCTAGAAAAAGATGTAAATAAAAATGGTAAGTTAGATAGATATATTGTACCTGAACCACCTACTTCTCCGCTTATTAAAGTGATAACCGAAAACCAAAAGGCAACGATTTATTGGGATAGAATGGCTGAAGAATCTGTAGACCCCATTTCAAGGCAAAAAGATTTTGAGGGATACCGGTTGTATAGAAGTCAACTGGGTGAAGATTTAAAACTTAGGATTGACTTAGATTCATCCAATATGATTGCTCAATGGGATATTGAAAACAATGATATTGGGTTTAACAACGGCTTTAATGCCATTAAACT
>CANHJJ010000073.1 GCA_947460565.1 Bacteroidota bacterium | reverse complement strand
TGAATTAGGTATAAAAGAACGCACCGCAGACCTCTATTTATCCAAGTTGGTAGCCTTTAAATGGATAGAGAAAACCCGTAACGGTATCTACCAAAAAATCAAGCATTAACACAGACTTTGCAAGTTTTGCAAACTTTGCAACCTTTCTTTCATTTTTATTTATATTTTTGCCCTTCAAAGGACAAGACCAAAAAAGGTATCAAATGCTAGGTGAAAGATTAAAGGAGCTTAGAGAAGCTAAAGGATTTGTACAAAGGCAGGTTGCTGCTTTACTTGAAGTAGATACTGCTTATGTCAGTAAAATGGAAAGAAACGAAAAACCTGTTAGTAGAAGCCACATAAAAAAGCTATCAAAGTTATTTGAAGTAGAAGAAAAAGATTTAATGCCTTTGTGGTTAGCTGATAAAGTTTTGCAGGTTGTTGATGATGAACAATGTGCCCCTGATGCTCTAACCCTTGCCCTAAAAGAATTAAAAAGAAAATAATGACACAAGAACTCGAAAAAACCCTCTGGGCTACAGCTGATAAGTTGCGTAATAATATGGATGCAGCAGAATACAAGCATATTGTATTGGGCTTGATTTTCCTAAAATACATTTCAGACAGCTTTGAAGACTTATACAATAGGCTCAAAGAGGACAAACTTTCTAATGCAGAAGATAAAGACGAGTATTTGGCTGAGAATGTTTTCTATGTGCCACCTTCTGCACGTTGGAATTACTTACAGCACCAAAGAGCAAAATTGCCAAGCATAGGCAAGGATATTGATGATGCTATGGATGCCATCGAAAAAGACAACCCTACACTTAAAGGAGTATTGCCAAAAGATTATGCAAGACCATCATTAGACAAAAAGCGTTTAGGCGAATTGGTGGACTTAATCGGTAATGTAGGGTTCAAACAAGAAGGACATAGCAGTAAAGATTTATTAGGTAGAGTGTATGAGTATTTCTTAGGAATGTTTGCGGATGCCGAAGGTAAAAGAGGTGGGCAGTTTTACACACCTGAAAGTATAGTAAAATTATTAGTAGAAATGCTTGAACCTTACAATGGGCGTATCTATGACGGCTGTTGTGGTAGTGGTGGTATGTTTGTGCAAAGCGAGAAGTTTTTAAAGGCTCACGGAGGTAGAATTGGCGACATAGCCGTTTACGGTCAAGAAAGTAACCCTACTACTTACAAATTGGCTAAAATGAATTTAGCCATTAGAGGTATTGATGCAAAAATTGAATTAGGCGACACTTTTCATAACGATAAGCACAAAGACCTGAAAGCAGATTATATCATTGCCAACCCACCTTTTAATATTTCTGATTGGGGTGGTGAGCAATTGCAAGACAGCCATATGTGGAAGTATGGCGTACCACCAGTAGGTAATGCAAATTATGGTTGGCTACAACTATTCATTAACAAACTAAGCCCAACAGGAACAGCCGGTATTGTTTTAGCCAATGGCTCAATGACTACCAATGCAGGTACAGAAAACGAAATCAGAAAACAGCTCATTACAGAAGGCTTAGTAGATTGTATGGTAGCCTTACCAACGCAATTATTCTACAACACACAAATCCCTGCTTGTTTATGGTTCTTGGCTCGAAACCGAACCAATCACAAGTTCCGCAATCGTTCAGGCGAAATTCTGTTCATAGATGCCCGAAAATTAGGCACAATGACCAGTCGCAAAAACAAAATCCTTACAGATGCAGACATAGCCCAAATTTCAGAAGCCTACCACAATTGGAGAAACAAAGAAGGCAATTATGAAGATGTACAAGGTTTTTGCAAATCTGCCTCACTTGCCGAAGTAGAAGCAAACAATTTTGTACTAACACCGGGCAGGTATGTAGGCACAGAAGAAGTAGAAGATGACGGCATACCCTATGAAGAAAAAGTGGCAACCATTTCTCAAAATTTGAAAGGCTACTTTGAACAGTCAATTACATTACAAAATCGTATTAAAAACAATTTGTCTAAAGTAGGAATTGAAATCTAATGGGTAAATTTTCATTTGATAAGAACGGCAATATTGTTCCATACGAACTACATCCAGTCACAATACCTGAATTGGAAGAAGAATTTGTTTTGCCTTATACAAAATCATTGACAAGAAAGAAGATAGTTGACGGACATAATAACTATATCATAGAGATATTTCAAATTTTAGAATACAATTTCTTTCAGTGGTTAGATGGTAGCTTCGTAACTCAAAAACTTGACCCTAAAGATATTGATGTTATTAATTTTGTCCATTATTCAGAACTAACCAATGATAAAGCAAATTCTCTGCGCAAGTTTCTTACCCATTTAGGAAATCCACAAGATGAATTTATGGTTGATGGATTTTTAGTGCCTGTTTATGAACCAACAGACCCTCGTTTTTCAATTACACAAGCGAAGTATAATGAATGGCGTATTTTCTTTGGTAAGGATAGAAATAACAACCCAAAGGGAATGTTGCAACTCAATTTAATAAAAAATGGAAATTAGGAAACCTGATATAATAGAAAGCGAAATAAGGCTTCTGGACAATTCAATGTTCAAAGCAGAGACGCTTTTGCTTCAATTTCCGGAAGATAATTTATTACGGTTAACAATAGAGCAAGATAAGCATAGACGAGTAGCCCTAATAGATGAGTTAAAGCTGAGTATCGCAGAGAACCAACAAAATTCAGTTTACTTTTTTTTAGATGAAGATGTTTCAGGGTTAGACCTTGATTTGTTATTGCCAAATCTGAGCAACTTCAAAAATGTATTTGACAAAACCAGTAACTATCTTAATGTTTCAAACAAAATTCCTTTAAGATTAAAAACTACCGTTACTGGTTCTTTTGGGTTTTTACTCACCACACCCTTTGAAGGAAAGCTTTTTAGAGAGTACGACAATGTGATAGACTATGTCTTCAGAACCATTACAATTTTAGAAAAAACAAACGAAACGGACATTCACGATATTTTAAAGGATCTTTTCAAGAACGACAAGAAAGTTATAAATAAATATAGCCAGTTTTTTAGTGGTTTATCCAAATCAAAAAAGGATTACCGTATGGAATGGACAACTATTTCAGGTAATCACAATGTGATAAACCTCCCTGAAAAAACAACAACACATTTATATTCTTTATTAAGCAAGCAAATTAAACCGGAAGAAACTACAAAACAGCTTTATGGTATCATAAAAGGGGTAAGTCTTTTAAAAAATAAAATTGACTTTGCAATTGATATTGAAAATCCAGCAAACAATCCGATTAAAGCGAGCTTCTCTGAAGATTTAGCCGATTTGGTAAAAGAGTACTTAGACGCATTTACTATTTGCGATTTTAAAGTAATAACAGAATACAATGAAGCTACGGATGAAGAAACAAATAAATACGAATTATTAAACATAACACCTGCATAACTATGAATTACGAATTGAAATTTTACTTTGGTAATGTTAATGACAATGAAGTCACTTTTTTAGGTAGCTATAAATTAGCAGATGAAGCCACATTTAATCATTACAAAAATCTAATTAATTCAGGTATTCCTTTCAGTATCTGGTTTGAGCATTATGATAACGAGTATTGCCATCGCAATTTCTTGGTAAATCATCTAACAGCAAAAGCAGATGGGCTGACTGATGATGATAAAACAACAGCATATTTTTTTATAAATAGTGATATTGAAAGTTTAAAATTTCTAACTCGTGAACAGTTTAAAAATGAATATAAAATCAACGAGCTAATCAACCAACTTTCCCGTGAAAATATATCACGTTATTTTAGATAGTTATGACCAACTGGAAAGAATATAAATTAGGGGAGCTTGGTGAAGTAATAACAGGAAAGACACCTTCTTCAAAAAATCCAGAACAATGGGGATATGATATGCCTTTTGTCACTCCAACAGATTTTGACGCGTATAACAAAAATATTACAGATTCAATAAGATATTTGTCAAAGGAAGGGGTTAAAGCTTTTAAAAAGAAGGTTCTACCCAAAAACAGTGTGATAGTCACCTGTATAGGTTCTCAAATGGGCAAAGTAGCTATCAATAAAAAAGAATGTGTAACAAACCAGCAAATTAACTCAATAGTACCTTCACAAGAGTTTAATTCAGATTTTATTTATTACGTTCTTTCATCAATGCAGGACTACCTTCGGAATCTTGCAACAGGTGGTTCTACGATGCCTATTGTAAATAAAACCTCTTTTGAAGAAATAACAATATCCATCCCCGACCTCCCAACCCAAACCGCCATTGCAGAAATCCTTTCCTCCCTTGATGACAAAATAGAACTCAACAACAAAATAAACCAAGAGTTAGAAAACCTTGCCCAAACCCTATTTAAGCAGTGGTTTATAGATTTTGAGTTTCCAACCGAAAACGGAGAACCTTACAAATCATCAGGTGGCGAAATGGTAGATAGTGAGTTAGGCGAAATTCCGCAGGGGTGGAAGGTTGGAACATTTGGTGATTTATGCAAAGTGGTTAATGGCTATGCTTTCAAAAGCAAAGATTTTCAAGAAACTGGCAATAATGGTATTTTAAAAATTAGAAATGTAAACGGTAGCATAGTTGACATTATCAATACTCAGTTTGTTGCTTCTGATGTGGTAAAATCTGTTCAAGAAAAGTTTAGAGTATTGTCAGGTCATATTTTAATTGCTATGACTGGTGCAGAAGTTGGCAAAATTGGAATTGTACCTGAGACAAACAAAAATCTTTGGTTAAATCAACGTGTTGGTAGATTTGAACCTGTTTTAGGAAACTCCATTGTTTTCATTTTCCATTTGTTTAATGTTCTAAATTTCACACAAGCTGTAAGAAATTCAGCAATGGGTAGTGCTCAACCAAATATTAGTGCATCGGGCATAGAAGGATTACATTGTATCATACCAGATAAAAACGTTATTCTAAAGTATTCATCAATAAATCAAGATGCTTACATTTTAACATTAAAACATTTAGGAGAAAACCAAGAACTAACTAACCTCAGAGATACGCTATTACCCAAGCTCATTTCAGGCGAGTTAGAAGTAGCAGAAGTAATGGCAGAAAAAGCATAACCCTATGGCAGTAATATCAGAAGACCACATAGAGCAAGTTATCATACAGGAGTTTATAGAATTAGGCTACCAGTACATCAATGGCACAGACATTTCGCCTGACGGCTCAATGCCTGAAAGGGAATACAACGAAGTTGTACTCAAAAACCGTTTACAAGAAGCCATTGCCAAATTCAACCCAAATATTCCTTATGAAGCACAAGAAGAAGCCTTGCGTAAAGTGTTGCGTTCTGATAGCCCTAATTTATTTCAAAACAATTATACTTTTCATAAATACCTTACCGAAGGTGTAGAAATAGAATACCGAAAAGGTGATAGAATAGCAGGCGATAAAGTTTGGTTGGTAGATTATGAAAACCCAAGCAACAACGAATTTTTAGTTATCAATCAATACACAGTTATTGAAGGCAACACCAACAAACGCCCTGATGTTATTTTGTTTGTAAACGGTATGCCTTTAGTAGTTATTGAGCTAAAAAATGCAACAGACGAAAATGCCACCATCCAATCAGCTTTTAACCAACTACAAACCTACAAACAAGCCATCCCTTCTTTATTTCAGTACAATACTTTGTTAATTGCTTCTGATGGTTGGGATGCCCTGTATGGTTCGCTTACAGCTCCCAAACAGTTTTTTGTGCCTTGGAAATCCATTGATGGCAAAATAGTAGCGGACGACAATATGCCACAAATGGAAGTAATGGCAAAAGGAATGCTCAACAAGTCAGTACTTTTAGACTTGATTAGGCACTTTACCATATTCCACCAAAACAAAGACCAAATCACCAAAATAGTACCCCGCTATCATCAATATTTTGCAGTAAACAAAGCGGTAGAAACTACTAAAGTTGCCACAGCCGAAAATGGTGACCAAAGAGCAGGGGTTATTTGGCATACACAGGGCAGTGGTAAGAGTTTGAGTATGGTATTTTATGCAGGTAAATTAGTCCTGGCTCTCAACAACCCTACATTAGTTGTGCTAACAGATAGAAACGACTTAGACGACCAGTTGTTTGATACCTTTTCCGCAAGTCAGGATATATTAAGACAAACCCCGGTACAGGCAGAAAATAGAGATCATTTAAAAAGTCTGTTGTCCGTTTCATCAGGTGGCATAGTGTTTACTACCATTCAAAAGTTCTTGCCGGAAATAGAAGAAAAAATTGATTTAGGAGATGGCAAAACAAAAAACATAAAAGGACAATACGAGCAGTTATCAGACCGAAGAAACATTGTAGTTATAGCAGACGAAGCACACCGCAGCCAATACGATTTTATGGATGGTTTTGCCAAACATATGAGAGATGCTTTGCCTTATGCCTCGTTTATTGGTTTTACAGGAACACCCATTGAAAGCACAGACAAGAATACACAGGCAGTTTTTGGCGATTATATTGATGTGTACGACATTCAGCAAGCAGTGGAAGATGGTGCAACGGTTCGTATTTTCTATGAAAACAGATTAGCAAAAATTAATCTCAAAGACGAAGAAAAACCAAGAGTAGATGCCGAGTTTGAAGAACTCACCGAAAGCGAAGAACTCACAGACCGCCAAAAACTAAAAGCAAAGTGGGCAAGACTGGAAGCCATAGTAGGAAATCCAAAACGCATAGCCCTCATTGCACAGGATATTGTAAACCACTTTGAAAGTCGTAATGCTGTTTTAGATGGCAAAGCAATGATTGTATGTATGAGCCGCAGAATTTGTGTGGACTTATACAGTGCTATCGTAAAAATAAAACCCGAATGGCACAGTGATGATGATGCCGATGGAGTGGTGAAAGTAGTAATGACAGGTTCTTCATCAGACCCATTACCATTCCAACCTCACGTAAGAAACAAGCCCAGAAGAAAAGCATTAGGTGAAAGATTAAAAGACCCAAAAGACAGCCTCAAATTAGCTATTGTAAGAGATATGTGGCTGACAGGTTTTGATGCCCCTGCATTGCATACCCTTTACATTGACAAACCAATGAAAGGCCATAACCTGATGCAAGCCATAGCAAGAGTAAATAGGGTGTATAAAGACAAAGAAGGCGGTTTAGTAGTAGATTATATCGGCATTGCAACAGACCTTAAAAAAGCCCTTTCTGTTTACACAGAAAGCGGTGGTAAAGGAAAACCAGCTTTTGACCAGGAAGAAGCAGCATCAGTAATGATGAGTAAGTATGAGATAGTGGCTCAAATGTTTGAAGAGCAACCCACAGACAAATCTCAACCTAAAGGTTTCGATTACAAAAGTTTCTTTGGGCTCACGCCAAAAGAAAAATTGTACTTCCCAATCCAAGCAGCTAACTATATTTTAGGTTTAGAAAATGGTAAAGAAAGATACATCAATGGGGTTACAGCACTTTCAAAGGCTTTCGCCATTTCATTGCCACATCCTTATACAATAGATATTAGGGATGAAGTAGGCTTGTTTCAAGCTATCAAAGCACGAATAGTAAAAGTTACTCAAAGCGGTAAAACAAAGAGTGATGAAGAAATAGAAACAGCCATTAAGCAAATCCTTTCTGATGCAGTGGTGGCAGATGAAGTAGTTGATATTTTTGATGCAGCAGGAATTAAGAAGCCGGATATATCTATTCTATCAGACGAGTTTTTGGCAGAAGTAAAAGGAATGCAGCACAAGAACCTTGCGTTAGAGTTACTGAAGAAATTACTCAATGATGAAATAAAGACCCGCCAAAAAACCAACTTGGTTCAAAGCAAGAAGTTTTCAGAAATGTTAGAAAGTGCAGTTCGCAATTATCAGAATAATTTAATTACATCAGCCCAAGTAATTGAAGAGTTAATCAAATTAGCAAAAGATATTAAGGAAGCAGACAGAAAGGGTGAAGATTTGGGACTTGATTTCAGAGAGTTTGCTTTTTACTCGGCATTAGAAGTAAATGATAGTGCAGTATCGATTTTAGGCGATGATGTTTTAAGGCACATAGCACGAGAATTAGTTGATACTGT
>CANHJJ010000072.1 GCA_947460565.1 Bacteroidota bacterium | reverse complement strand
GTATGAAGGATTTAAAGACAAGTATTATATCGGTCGCAGACCAGGTGGCATCTACATCCCAAGATTTAGTAACTTAACTGATACTAACAAACACCCTGATTTTGTAAGAGGATACGGTTTTCAAGCTGATGCTGAAAGAAGCGAATGGCCTGATGTGATGAAAGAAGATGATAGCTTTGGGGATGAATATAAAAACAAATTAACAGTGCCCGGACCTTGGACTATGTTTATGGGTGCTTGGGGTGAATGTTTGCCAAACCCTGAAAACAAAATATGGTTGGATGAGAATAAAAAGGACCAATGGGGATTGCCGCTTGTGAATATTCAATTTGAATATGGTGCCAATGAAATGGCCATGCGCAAAGATGCCCAATTAAATGCCATTGACATGTTTGAAAAAACGGGCTTTAAAAATATTAAACCATTCGATTATTTGAATCCTGGCACAACCATTCATGAAATGGGAACTGCGCGTATGGGAAATGATCCTAAAACATCGGTATTGAATGCTCATAACCAAATGCACGATGTGAAAAATGTTTTTATTACAGATGGTAGTGCGATGGCTTCAGGTGGATGTCAAAATCCGTCACTTACCTATATGGCCCTAACTGCGCGTGCTTGTCAATTTGCAGTAGATGAATTAAATAAGCAAAATCTTTAATCAATTAATGGTTTGTTAATGGCATTGGCACCAAACTAGAAACAGCTTTGAAACTATTTTACAATTGTTTTGTCTAATAAGTTCGATTTCACGAAAATTTCAAATTAGTTTTATAGAGCTATATGAATTGATTTACTTCCATAAAAATTTGTTATAAAATAACTATCCAATTCATTTAATTAAAACAATAGACCAGTTTAGATGGTGATTTTTTTATTTTTTCAATAAGGTCATATTCATCAAAAATTAGTGAACCAAAAATGTCAAAAAGAAGTTTAAATAGTTTTTCACAATTTGGGGGTATAAGTTTATAACGAGCTAACCTCACATTTTTAATGTGTATATATATTTGACCGAACAAATTTACTTATGAAATTAGATAAACTAGACATGCTGCGCGGATTTGCAGCTTTGTATGTTGCCCTAGGCCATTGGGTAGATTGTAATGAGGCTACTCCATTCATTATTAGACAGGCTTTAAGATTTGGACAACAGTCGGTAATATTATTCTTTTTATTGAGTGGCTTTGTTATCTACATAGCAACTTCTCGTGCCGAGAATGTGCCATTCCGAGATTATTTCATTAAACGTTTTAGGCGAATATATCCAGTAATGTTAGGAGCTTTTCTAGTTTCATTTATCATTTCGTTTATCGATGGCAATTTTTTCGAATTATTTAATGTAAAGGTATTGATCGGAAACCTATTAATGTTACAAGATTATGGAACTGACAAACCAGGTTTGTGGTTCACTTATTTCATGCGTAACTCGCCACTTTGGTCTTTGTCATATGAGTGGTGGTTTTATATGTTATTTTTTGTTTTTTACAAATTTTTGATTAGAAGTCCATATCGTTTGCTTACTGCATTTATGATTTCATTTGTATCTGCGATTACCTATATAATTTATCCAAACCATGCATCACTTGTATTTGCCTATTTCATTATTTGGTGGACAGGTTATGAAGCTGCTGATGTTTACTTTAAACAAAAGACCTTTACATTCCAGAACATGAAATGGCTAATTGCTTCAAACTTCGCCATATTGGCTTTATTTATGGTTTATCAATTTAGTCAACATCAAATTGAAAGTGCTATAGGTATTGAAGCCATCATTGTAAAAAAACCAATCATCCATTTTTCAACTTGTGTATTCTTTTTAGGTTTTGGATTGTTTTGGTGGCGTTTTCAACTTATAGGTTTTAATCAATTAATGGGTGTATTTTTATATGTTGCCCCTATATCTTATGCTTTATATGTATTACATTTTCCGATTCTTAAAATCTGGGATTTATACAAATATTTCGATTATAAAGAAAGCATATTGAATATGGTAATTGTCAATAGCATCCGCATAACAGTGCTAATAACCCTTTCATATTTAATGGAAATAAAAATTCAACCTATCATTAATAAGTATTTGAAATAGCTTACAAATTAGTATACATTATTATTGTCGATAAACCTGATTCAAAGGTTTTTTTTATTAATTAAAAATTGTTACATTTTCCACACGATATAGAAACTTTTAAACTGAAAGCAATTGAATGGCTTCGAAGCTTTGATGTATGTTGCATGATCGACAATAACCATAGCATAAATGCGATAGGATTAAGTGACGTGGAATGTATTATTGCTGCAGGGATAAAAGAGGAATTTAAAGGAACAGGTCATAGAGATTGGGAGGAATTGGATAAAGAAGTAAATAATAATAAGGAAGATTATCTTTTTGGTTATTTATGTTATGACTTAAAAAACCAAATTGAAAAATTGTCTTCAAATCACCCTGATCATATTAATTTTGATGAGTTGTATTTTTTTAAACCTCTTCATCTCATATTGATTCACAGTGATGGAAGTTATTTAATCCATAGTCCAAATCACAATTTAATAGACGAAATACTCTCAACTGAGCCAACACATTTTCCTTACCATCCAGTTCAAATCAATCCTAGAGTAAGTCGAGAAAAATATATTGAAAATGTAAAAGCCATTCAGCAACATATTATTGAAGGTGATGTATATGAATTAAACTATTGTGTTGAGTTTTTTGATGAGCATGTAATCACTGATCCATACCATGTGTATCAAAAACTAAAACACTTCTCCCCTACTCCATTCGGTGCTTTTTTGAGGGTAAAGGACTCGTTTGTATTGTGTGCAAGTCCTGAGCGCTTTATTAAAAAACGTGGCGAAACCCTTTATTCACAGCCTATAAAAGGCACAGTTAAAAGAGGTGTAAATTCACAAGAAGACGAACAGTTGGTTCAACAATTGTTGCAATCAGAAAAAGAAAGAGCAGAGAATTTAATGATAGTGGACTTGGTTAGAAACGACCTAGCTCGCAGTTCCAATACAGGTTCAATAAATGTTGAAGAACTATATGGTATTTATTCTTTTAGTCAA
This sequence comes from Bacteroidota bacterium, assembly GCA_947460565.1. Classification (GTDB taxonomy): domain Bacteria; phylum Bacteroidota; class Bacteroidia; order UKL13-3; family UKL13-3; genus RGVD01. The sequence goes on along the minus strand of CANHJJ010000072.1, from coordinate 5,103 downwards.
GTGCACCAGATGATTTCAACTGTTTCATCTCAAATAAATAAATCTACTTCTGCGGTTGAAGCCATTAAAAATGCATTTCCTATGGGAAGCATGACAGGGGCTCCCAAAGTAATGGCGATGGAATTAATTGAAAAATATGAAAATACAAAACGTGGCTTATACAGCGGAGCCATAGGGTATTTTACACCCAATAACGACTTTGATTTCAATGTTGTTATTAGAAGTATTCAATACAATGAAACTAACCAATTTATATCATTTGAAGTAGGAAGTGCTATCACCTATGATAGCGATGCAGAGTTGGAATACGAAGAGTGCTTGTTAAAGGCCCAAGCCATGATGAAGGCATTGTCTAGTTGATACTATAGACATTTGATATAGGAGAGTGTACATATATTGTTTACTTACCCATCTAAAAAAGTATTGAATTTCATATTAATAATTTTTCAATATCGTGAGATTTCAAGATTCAACATTCGAAATTTCTAGCTAATTTGCCGGCTCAATTTTCTATCGACATATTTAATGAAAACTATAGGACCAAAAGATTTACCCTTGGCAGAATTTCACAATGCCTTATTAACCGCTATTGCTCCAAGGCCCATTTGCTTTGCCAGCACTATGGATAAAGATGGCAATCCTAATTTAAGTCCATTTAGTTTTTTTAATATTTTTGGTTCAAACCCTACCCGCTTTATTTTCTCGCCTGCACGCAGGGTGCGTGATAATACCACCAAACACACCTTACAAAATGTGATTGAAACAGGTGAGGTGGTAATAAACGTTGTAAATTACAGCATGGTACAGCAAATGAGTCTTGCCAGTTGTGAGTACCCAAAGGGAGTTGATGAATTTACAAAAGCAGGATTTACTCCCATAGCTTCCGAAAAAGTAAAACCTTTTCGCGTAAAAGAAAGCCCAGTGCATATAGAATGTAAAGTGGTCGATATTATCGAAACAGGAGCTGAAGGCGGAGCGGGAAATTTAATCATCGCAGAAATGTTACTCATGCATATTTCACCTGATGTATTAACTGCTGATGGTAAAATTGACCAACATAAAATAGACTTGGTGGGCCGTCTTGGAAGCGATTGGTATGTGCGCGCTAGTGGACATGCTTTGTTTGAAGTACCAAAACCTGCAAGAAACCTCGGCATTGGGGTGGACGCACTGCCTGAAAAAATACGCTTTAGCAAAGTCCTAACTGGCAATGATTTGGGTATGCTTGGCAATGTGGAGCAACTACCAGATTTGGATAGTGTTGCTATTTACAAGCACATGAACAAAGATTTGAATAAACTTCACCAAACCCATACTGATGATAAGTTCAAATTAGAATTATTGTTGCACAAAATGGCACAGCAACTGCTCGAAAATAACAAAATACAAGATGCTTGGAAGGTACTTTTGAGTTAAATGTCTGTTTTCTACTGTACAAGTTTTTGTTCTTTTTGTACAAACATAGCTTTTGCACCTTTTCGATGGTATGAAAAATAATATTTTAAATGCTGAAAATCAAAATTTTAATAATATTATTCTCAAATCATAATTTTTGGCACAATCTTCTCTACATCTTTTACATAATACTTTTTTCAAACTCATATATTTAAAAAGCCCTTTAGAGAAAACTAAAGGGCTTTTTGTTTTAAGTCGTTTCTACCCTTATCTGAAATTATGGAAAGTACTATTCAATTTAAAATCTTAACAAATAGCCATGAAATGATGGATTGCTATGAATTAATCAAACTATTGAATCCAAAACTTAGCCAACAAGAATACGCTCATTTTATAAGTGAAATGATACCCAACCATTATAAACAGTTAATTGCCTTGCAAAATGGTTTAATTATGGGCGTTTGCGGGTATTGGATTAATACAAAAATATATTGTGGTAAGTATATAGAATTAGACAATGTGGTGGTGGATTCCAAAAATAGAAACCAAAAAATAGGCGAACAGCTATGTTTAAAGGTTCTAGAAATTGCAGAAAAGGAACATTGTAAAGTAGCAATGCTTGATGCTTACTTGGAGAATGAAGAAGCTCATCGGTTCTATGAGAGACTAGGCTACAGCAAGAAAGGATTTCATTTCATAAAAAAGCTAAACTAAATCATAAATGTATTGGTGGACATCTTGTTAAACAAAACTACAAACTAAATTCACTACATTTACCGCCATAATTAAAGACAAATACATGCAAGAAATTAAATTTAATGGAAACCAAAGTGATTTTTATATTGATTTAAGAAAGCGAGTTAACGAATATTTTAAAGACACAAACAAAGAAAAAACAGGTGATTACAGGATTATTTTGAAAGCAGTATTCTTCAGTATATCATTTATAGCAAGTTATATTTTATTGGTTTTTGTTGATATGCCTGTATGGCTAAGTATACCGCTTTGTGTATATGCTGGTATTATTACGGCTGGTATTGGTTTTAACATGATGCACGATGGCAGTCATGGTTCATTTAGCCAAAATAAAACGCTAAACAAAATGGCTGAACTATCTTTAAATTTCTTAGGATGCAGTTCATTTTTTTGGAACGTAAAACATGTGGTTGTTCATCATACATATACCAATATTGATGGCATGGATGATGATATTGGAAATGAACCCATGTTGAGGTTATGCGAAACACAAAAACGTTACGCTTTCCATGGCTTGCAGCAATACTATTTTATATTCATATATGGATTGCTATACCTTGGTTGGATTTTCCTATTGGATTTCATTAAATACTTTTCAAGAAAAGTAGGAAACAAAGACAATATACATATTAATGCATCTACCCATGTTGGTTTTTGGTCTACAAAAGTTATTTACAGCTTACTATTTGTGGCTTTGCCTATTTGGCAATTGGGTTTTGTGAAATTCATTACTGGTTATTCGGTTTACATGTTTGTGACTGGAATTACAATTAGCTTGGTTTTCCAATTGGCACATTGTGTAGAAAATATGGCGTTTGATCATCCCATGGAAGACGGCAAAATAGCCAATGATTGGGCCACTCACCAAGTGGCTACAACTAGTAATTTTGCTACACAAAGTAAACTAGTTTCATTCTTTACAGGTGGATTAAACTTTCAAATAGAACATCATTTGTTCCCAAAAATTAGCCATGTTCATTACCCTGAAATTAGTAAGATTGTAAAAAATGTTTGTGCTAAACATGGCATTAGTTATTTCGAGCAAAAAACACTATTAAATGCCATCGTTTCTCATGTGAAGCATCTGAAGGAAATGGGCAGGAAATAAACAGCTTTTTATCAAATGGAGGATGAAGTAAAGAAGCTATATTTTACTATTGGAGAAGTGTCTGAGAAGTTGAATCTAAATATCTCTCAAATTCGCTTTTGGGAGAAGGAATTCAGTCAACTTAAGATTAGTAAAACCGCAGGTGGAACTCGCAAGTACAGTCATAGTGATATAGATATCCTCAGACTCATTCATAAATTATTAAAAGAACAGGGTTATACCCTTGAAGGAGCCAAGGAAAAACTAAAACACGACAAAGAATTACCCCAAAAGCAAGAAATCATAAACAGATTAAAAACCGTAAGACAGTTTTTAGTAGATATTAAAAACGAACTTTAATAATAATAATGAGTACAGAAATAACTAAAACATCGCAAATTAGAATTGATGTTCATTTAGACAAAGAAAGCCTTCCTGCGCAAATAGAGTGGGATGCTGATGATGCAGAATTTGAAGGAAAACAGCCAGCTAAAGGCATTATGCTTTCTATATTTGATGGCTTGCAACAAAATGCCATGCGCATTGATTTATGGACCAATGATATGCAAGTAGATGAAATGAATTTATTTATGTTTCAAACATTAGCCACTATGGCTGATACTTTTGAAAATGCTACGCAAAACAAAGAAGTAGCTGATGCCATGCGCGATTTCGCTCACAACTTCGGTCATATGACGGAAGTTTTTGGACCAGATCACAAACATTAATCAACAACATTATTTAATCTATAGGCTCTCTTTTGATGGCCTGTTTTCATGTGAAACTTGACCCAAATAAATAGGCTACCCTTTTGAGGTAGCCTTTCATTTATATTCGTTAAAATTAACTTTTGAATCTATCGCTAACAACCAAGTCTTTGCTGCCAATAGTGTATTTGTAGAATCCTTCACCTGATTTAGCACCTAAGTTTCCAGAGGTAACCATATTTACCAATAAAGGAGATGGAGCATATTTGTCTTTTCCTAAGCCTTCATACAAAACGTTTAAAATAGCTAAGCAAACATCCAAACCGATGAAATCTGCCAATTGCAATGGTCCCATAGGATGTGCCATACCTAATTTCATAACAGTGTCAATTGATTCAACAGTACCAACACCTTCTTGAAGAGAGATAATTGCTTCATTGATCATTGGCAACAAAACACGGTTCGCAATAAAGCCCGGGAAATCGTTTGCTTCAGCTGGCACTTTACCAATTGCTTTGCTTAGGTTTACAATGGTTTCAGAAACTTGTTTTGATGTTTTAAAACCATTGATAATCTCAACCAATTTCATAACTGGGACTGGATTCATAAAGTGCATACCAATTACTTGCTCTGGACGTTTAGTAACACTAGCAATCTTTGTAATTGAGATTGAAGAGGTATTGGAAGCCAATATGGTATGAGCTGGACATATTTCATCTAATTGTTTGAATATATCAAGTTTGATGGCCATGTTTTCGCTAGCCGCCTCAATAACCAAATCAGCATTTGAAGCTGCATCTTTCAAACTAGTAAAAGTAGCAATATTAGCCAAAGTTGAAGATTTTTCGGCCTCAGTTAATGTTCCTTTGGTAACTTGTCTATCTAAATTTTTACCAATGGTTTCAATGGCTTTATTCAAGGCATCTTCATTTACATCAATAAGGTTAACGGTATAATTATTTTGAGCAAACACGTGGGCTATACCATTACCCATCGTCCCTGAACCTATTACAGTGATGTTTTTCATTTTTATTTATTGTATATTTTTGTCTGTAAATCTAAGTAAATCCTCACTATTAGATGTTCTTAGTCATCTTTTTTACATGCACAAATGTAAAAAAGCAGTTAAGGTTTAGTAATTTTATTACCCAAATATTT
>CANHJJ010000071.1 GCA_947460565.1 Bacteroidota bacterium | reverse complement strand
CCAAGCAATACTTTTATCATTTAATGCTCCAAAGATTATTCCTTTTTTTCCTTTTAATAAGTTATTCATTTTTGTTCTTAATTTTGAGTCATGGTATAGTAAAGCAATGTAATCAGTACAATAAATTGGTCTACTCAATACATAAATTTATTACATGGCAATTTTAAGGTTTTTAACTTTAGATTTGAAAATATTTTTGCAATGAATAAAAACAAATTAGCCTTTTTAGCAGCAGTTCTCATTTTTAATGTGTTAATATCTGTTGCACAACCTTTTACCAAAGCTGATTATCAGCATGGCAAATTGAACCCCATGCGAACTTGTTTTGATGTGAACAAATATGAAATTACATTAAAAGTAAACCCATTTCAAAAATACATTTCAGGAAGCAACCAAATTTCTTTTACTGCCCTTAAAAATACAAATAAAATACAATTGGATTTATTTGCTAGTATTCAAATTGATAGCATCCTCTACCTCAATAAATCCATACCCTTCGTGAGAGTTAGCAATGCTTTCTTCATTAGTTTCAACAAAAAAATTAAAAAAGGTAGCAAAAATAGCCTAACTGTTTTTTTTAGTGGAAAGCCCTTAGAAGCACAAAAAGCCCCTTGGGATGGAGGTTTTGTATGGAGCAAAGATACAAGTGGAAATTCTTTTGTAGGATTGGCATGTGAGGGCATTGGTGCTAGCTGCTGGCTGCCATGCAAAGACCATCTTAGTGATGAAGCAGAAAGCATGTTGATGCATTTACAGGTACCAAGCAATCTAATGGGTGTTTCTAATGGTAAACTAGTAGGAAGTCTTCAGCTTGATAATGGTTATACCCAACACGATTGGGCGGTTTCATATCCTATCAACAATTACAATATCACAGTTAATATTGCAGACTATGCTCACATACATGATGAATACAAAAGTTCTATCTATGGCTTTCTAAACCTTGATTATTATGTTTTGAAGTCGGCAGAAAAAATTGCCCGACAACATTTCGTCCAAGTAAAAACAATGATGAATTGTTTCGAAAAGTATTTTGGCCCCTATCCTTTTTGGAATGATGGATATAAATTGGTTGAAACACCCTATTGGGGCATGGAGCATCAAAGTTGTGTGGCTTATGGCAACAATTACCAAAACAATAAATATGGTTTCGATTTCATTATTGTTCACGAGAGCGGCCACGAATGGTTTGGCAATAGCCTGAGCATGAACGACCCGGCTGAAATGTGGATTCACGAATCATTTACTACTTATTCCGAATCCCTGTTTCAAGAGTGTCTACAAGGAAAAGAAAGAGCCTATCGATACTTACTCGAACAAAAGAAAAACATCAAAAACCAACAGCCCATCATTGGCTATTATGAGGTGTATTATCATGGTCGAAAAGACAATGACATATACTATAAAGGTGCTTGGATGCTGCAAACCATGCGCTACTTGCTAGACAATGACAGTCTTTGGTTTAACACCCTTTATGATTTTGCTACATCATTCAAACGACAAAATGTAAGCAACAAACAAGTGATGGACTTTTTTAGTAAACGCACCCGCCACAATTGGACTGCCTTTTTTGAACAATACCTTTTCAAGGCACAAATACCTGTTTTGGAATATTCATTAAAAGAAGTGGATGGCAGACTTGAACTCAAATACCGCTTGGTAGCTAATGTAAAAGGATTAGAAATGCCCGTAAAAGTAAACATAAACAAAGATGCTTTGGAAGATATCTTTGCCAATTCTTCATGGCAAATAATCGACCTTTCATACTTTAACAAATCCGATTTCAAAATGGATGTAGGACGGGTTTTGGTACAATTGAAAGAATTGAAATAATATTAGTTGAACAATGTAACTAATCCCAAATATTCAAAATATTTTGCAGTATAAAACTTTAGTTTAGATCTAATATTAAAACCTAAAACCAATCGTTATGATATACAAAATTGGCAATATAGAATAACCAATGGCATTAAATATCACAAATATGAAAATCAACACACTTATATACTATAGCTTTTTTGCGATATCCATTTTATCATGCCATGTAAAAAAGGCAGCCAATACAAGTAATCAAAAAGAACCTGTTTCTAATAACAGCTCTCCAAGCAGTAGTTTATTATTTATTAAACCAACATCTAGTGTTTATGAACCTGGAGCCAAGGAATTAGCCGCTATTCAAACAAAATATAAGGATGCAAGTCTTTATCAATTACAATTGGGACATGCCATTTACACACAAGGCGCTTGTTTAAAATGCCATGGCATTATTGAAATTTATCCCTATTCCGAGGACAGATGGAAAGGCATAATGGATACCATGGCCATGCGTTCGCAATTATCATCTGAGTATAAAGATGCAGTTTACAAATATGTTCTTTCGATAAAGGCCACTCAAGTTAAATAAGGCAATATTTTAAAAAACATATTACCGCTTTGCACTGGCTATATTTTCAATTTTGACAATGCCAAAAATAGCTGGCTTAGTGTAAAGAATATTACTTGATTTATCTAACTAATGAAGGGCAAATCAAATCAATCAGCAATCACAAATAGTAATATTTATTTAGAACAGCTTTCAATGATGAGAGTGAAAGGAAGAAGTTATGCTTGCTACCAATTATTGTAAAATGCCTTTGGAGGTGAAACCTCTCATACATTTAACACTCATAGTTAATTGATAGGTTAAGCGATATTTAGAAAAAAAAATTAAACACAATTTGAACCATGAAAAAAAAATTCACACACATGCAAGTTTTTACTTTTTTAACCATACTACTTTTCGGCATTGCCTGTAACGAATCAGTTAAAAAGGATTTGTCAAAAGAAAAGGAACATCCAAAACTTATTAAAAACATAGGTAACCCCCGATATGGCAATGTTTATTGCAGTCTAGAGGACAAAGAAGGTAACCTATGGTTCGGAACTACATTGAATGGGCTGTATAAATATGATGGAAAATCGTTTAGGCAATTTTTGGTAGCCGATGGATTAATCAGTAATTGTATCAACGACATTATAGAAGATAAAGATGGTAAAATTTGGATAGGCACCGACAGTGGAGTATGTTATTTTGATGGTAAAATTTTCACTAAAATTCAAATTCAGCTACCCAAAAACCTCCCCCCGAATACAAATGAACTTTACCAAAAGCACAGTGTGCATGATATCATGCAAGACCATACAGGCAAGCTATGGTTTGTAACAATAGACGGAGTATATACCTACGATGGAAAATCATTCACCTTGTTTATCATTGACGAGTCAGCAAATGGCTTTATGGGCTCCAACGATAAAGTGGAACGAGTTTTTGAAGACAAAGCAGGAAACATTTGGTTTGGAGGAAGAACTAACAAAGGGGTGTATCGATATGATGGGAAATCTATAACCAACCTCAAACTAAATGAATTATTTCAAAATGGACCCAAGCCAAAACCTCATAGTTGGGGATGGCCTCAATGCCAAGATAAAAATGGGAATATTTGGTTCAGCAATTGGGGTGGTGCCTATAAGTATGATGGAAAATCAATTACAACTTATACAAAAAAAGATGGCTTGCCTGGAAATAATGGAATGATTGCGAAGATTATTGAAGACAAAAACGGCAATATTTGGTTTGGTGGTGATGGACTTTGTCGTTATGATGGTAAATCTTTCACGAGTTTTTCAACAAAAGATGGACTTCCGAGTCTTGGTATTTGGTCAATTTTGGAGGATAAAAATGAAAATGTTTGGGTAGGAACAAGAGAAACTGGTCTCTACCTTTATGATGGAAAAACATTTATTACTTATTCGGAATATAAAAATTCAAACAATTAAATCTACCTCAATTAAAAAAAATTATTAATTATGAAAAACATATTATTCCTTTTGGTTTGTATTATTATTTGTAGCAAAGTAAACGCACAAAACCAACGATTTGAATACGAGGGCTACAACTATATCCATATCACTAAAGAAGAGTTAAACAAGGCAAACACTCTTTCTCAAATCCTACCAAGTTTTTGGAGGGACCTTTCGATGGATAGAGAGAAAAGAAAAAGTTTGGAAGATACCCGAAAATTGTATTACGCTTTGGGATGTGAGACCTATCCAAATAATGGTTATGATTTAATTACAAACTATGTATCGGTTGAGGTAAAAGTATTTAATCACAATAAAGAATATAGTTCTAAGGGCTCTAATGACACACTAAATAAAGAGCAAAAAGAAATCTTAACGATGGCAGAATATGGTTCAGAAATAGAAATTAATATCTATTACATGTATAAACCAAGCCTTGCCATTAAACCTCAAAAAAACATAAAAGACCTTCGTGGCCTTTTAAAAATAAGTATCTTACCAAACCAATTAGCTGAATTTACTGGTTCCAACAAAGGTATTACCAATTATTTCAACGAACATGTTATTAATAAAATACCAAAAAAAGATATGGATCATTTCTTCAAAGCAGTGTTAAACTTTAGCATTGATGAAGAAGGAAGAACAAAGGATATTTATTTATCAGAGTCATCATCCAAAGCCTATATCGACAAAATTATTATTGAGGCTGCAGCAAAAATACCAACGTGGAAACCAGCTAAGGACGAAAAAGGAAATAAAGTTAAACAAATTATTAAAATACCTTTTGGTGGATATAACAGAGGCTGCTAAGCCTGATTTGTTAATGTATTCAATTTTATTTCTATATAATTTGAACTTTCATCATTCGCAGATGTATAAGCATACAAAACATCTGAATTATGAAAAAAAGCACCCTTTTATTGGCTATTGGCATTTTAAGTTTTTTAAAAACAACAAATGCCCAAAACCCTGAACCCATCTATAGTTTTGCAACTGAATTAAAACCCGTAACATGGTATAGCCAGCAGGCTATAGCTTGGAAAAAAGAAATCGACAAAAACAGTAAAAATGCTTATGCTTGGTATAATTATTACCGTGCCACTAGAAATTTAGCCAGACTAGATACAAGCGATAATCGTGCAGGAAAAGACAAATGGGCTGCCGAGAAAAAAATTGTGGAAGAAATGGGCAAGGTTGTACCCGAGTCGTTTGAATACAATTTGTGCCAATGGATGATTGGAGGTAATGATTATAAATACCTCCCCTACCTAAAAAAAGCTGCGAGCCTAGGAGAGGACCGACCTGAGATCGTTTCGGATATGATTAACATTGGTGAAACTGAACGTGACATTAAAACAAGAGATAAATATGCCAAGGTATGGTATGAATCAAAACTCGCATCTCCAGGTTTATTGAATTATAATTACAATGTTATCATTGGTCTAAAACCTAATGCCATTCTTCTAACTGTGGGTGATAATGACACCTATCCTATTTGGCAATTGCAATCACAAGGCATAAGAAGAGATGTAAGCGTTCTCAATCTTAGTCTAATCAATATTGATATCTACAGAGATAAAATTTTTAAAGAACTGAACATACCCAAATGGGATACCAGTATGCACTCTGGCAAATCGATACATCACATGAATCCATATCATGCAGAAATCATCAAACACATTGCAAGCAATTCAAAACAATTACCCGTTTATGTGGCGCTGACTACTGGACCTGAATACACCGAAAGCATTGAAGATAAACTGTATTTAACCGGTTTGGCTTACGAATACAATAACAAAAGCCTTGATAACATGGCCATATTGAAGAAGAATTTTGAGCAATTATATGCATTAGATTATTTAGATAAATCGTTTTACAAAGACATCTCGGCCTATTATACCGATTGTGTCAATCAAAATTATATTGTACCTATGCTTAATTTGTATGACCATTATGTGGAAGCAGGAGAGCTTCAAAAACAAGAATGGATAAAAAATAAAATCATTGCATTGGCCAAGCATAGTGCCGAAGAGAAAGAAATACTAAATCATTTGAAACCATAGTGGCATTCTCAGTTTTCAAACATACCTATACCCATAAATCCGATGAGGCCTTGATGCTTTTAGTGATGAATGATGGCAATGAGAAAGCTTTTGAAAAACTCTATGATAGGTATTGCAAAAAACTTATTGCTTTCAGCGCTCGTATATTGAAGAGCAAAGAAATTGCAGAAGATATTGTGCATGATACTTTCATAAAAATTATCGACAATCCAAAAGCATTTAACCCAAGTCAGACTTTCTCGACTTGGGTTTTCACTTTGGTAAACAATGCAAGCATAAACACACTCAAATTAAGCAGCAACAGAAGCCGATTGCTTGAAGAAAATTACTTCCAAATGGATGTAAGTGTTCTTAAACTAAACATCGATGCAAAGCTCATACAAAGCAAAATAAATGAGCTTTTCAAAAACTTAAGTGATAAAGAAAAATCCATTTTTGTATTGCGATTTGAGCATGACAAAAGCATAAAAGAAATAGCCAATATCATAGAAATACCAGAGGGTAGTGTTAAATCTTGCCTATACTATCTTTTGAAAAAAATATCAGAAGAAATTAAACATTTGAAATAAGTAAAAAGAATGAAAAATATTGAATCCACATTGTTTGAGCTGATTGAAAACAAAGCATTTGACGAATTAAACCAAGAAGAAAAAAACTTGGTATTAAGTCAAATGAATGAGTCTGACTACAGTGCCCTTTACCAAAGTAATCTTTTGGCTAAATCCATTTCATTTGGTGAAGATAAATCTAACATCAACACAAATCAAAAGGAAAAGGTGATGGCGCATTTTAGACAAAAACAATCACAGGTATCCATCTTACAACAGCCCATTGCCCTTTGGAAAGTGGCTGCCAGCTTCGTTGTAAGTATGATGGGATTATATCTTTACATGAATACCATGAAAACTACAAACAATTCGAACTTCTTGGCTTCAAAGGATACGGTTTATATTGAGAAAAACATCCCTGGACCACAAATTTTCGATACGGTTTATATTTATACAAAAGAGTTGGTTCAAAATAAACTTAATAAAAAAAATAAACCCTTGATGTCAACAGATATCACTCAAAAAGAATACCATCCAATGCCTGAATACTCGGGTTTGCACCAATTATCGGTAACAGAATACAACGAACCGATTAACAACAAAAAAGGCAATAGTATCAAGGAAGACAGCTTAATAAGCAGCATCGGATTTGCAACTTTATAGCAAATTTTTCTAGTCTAAATAGTCGAAAAGCCAATATTTGCAGGCTTTTACACATCTTTAAAACGGCCTTTTCTCTTTAGTCATAAAAGTTTAACTTCGCCCCTTAATTTTATGGCATCAGAAATATCAAGTAAATACAATCCTCAATCGATTGAAGACAAGTGGTATAGCTATTGGCTAGACCAAAAGTACTTTCACAGCGAACCAGATGAAAGAGAAGCATACAGCGTGGTAATACCTCCACCTAATGTCACAGGTGTGTTGCACATGGGACATATGCTTAACAATACCATCCAGGATGTATTAACCCGCAGAGCCCGCATGCAGGGCAAAAATGCTTGCTGGGTGCCAGGTACTGACCATGCTAGTATTGCCACAGAAGCCAAAGTGGTGCAAATGCTGCGTGAGCGAGGTATTAAAAAATCTGACCTTAGTCGCGAAGACTTCTTGAAATACGCTTGGGAATGGAAAGAAAAATATGGAGGCATCATATTAGAGCAATTGAAAAAGTTAGGCGCTAGCTGCGATTGGGATAGAACCCGATTCACCATGGAACCTAGCTTGAGTGAAGCGGTTATTGATGTTTTTATCGACCTATACAACAAGGGATTAATTTACCGCGAACTTCGCATGGTAAATTGGGACCCTCAAGGGAAAACTGCGTTAAGTGATGAAGAAGTAATATACAAGGATGTTAATAGCAAGTTGTATTACATCAAGTACATGTTGACAGATGAAAGTTGTGAGTTGATAGCGAAAATAACCAACAACCAACAACTAACAACCAACAACTATGTAGTAATTGCTACCACTCGCCCAGAGACTATTTTAGCAGATACTGCCATTTGCGTGAATCCAAATGACGAGCGCTTTAAGCATTTGATTGGCAAAAAAGTGTTGGTTCCTTTTATCAATCGTGAAATAGAAATCATAGCTGATGACTACGTAGCCATGGATTTTGGAACAGGTTGCTTAAAGGTAACCCCTGCTCATGATAAAAACGATTATGACTTAGGTAAGAAACATGGCCTTGCCGTTATTGATATTCTAACGGAAGAAGGTTTCTTGAACGAGAAAGCACAAGACGAGCGATACAT
>CANHJJ010000070.1 GCA_947460565.1 Bacteroidota bacterium | reverse complement strand
TTTCATATATCAATTATAGAATATTAGAGAATGTTACAATGCTGCATATTTTAGTTTCTTGTTTTCTTTTAGAATAATTTAGAGTTTACAAGAAAGCAATTCTTTTCACTTATATTAATACTACAACCTCCTACTCACCACCTCTAAGGTGCTTTTTTTCCAAGCACAAAAATCGCCTTCGATGATGTGTTTGCGGGCTTCGCCTACAAGCCATAAGTAAAAGCTTAAGTTTTGAATACTGGCTATAGAAGCACCCAAAAACTCATTACACTTAATCAAATGTTTTAAATAGGCTTTGGAGTAGTCAGGGGTAAACAATTCGTCAAGTGGGCTATAATCGTTTTTCCACTTTTCGTTTTTAATATTGATTATACCTTGTGATGTAAAGATAAACCCATGGCGGGCATTGCGAGTAGGCATTACGCAATCAAACATATCTATACCAAGGCTTATGCCTTCTAATATATTTTCAGGGGTTCCTACACCCATTAGGTAACGGGGTTTGTCGGCAGGCAAAATATCACAAACCAATTCAGTCATTTCATACATCATCTCTGCTGGTTCGCCCACACTTAGGCCTCCAATGGCATTTCCTTCGCGGCCTTGGTCGGCAATAAACTGAGCCGATTCTTTCCTTAAATCTTTATAGGTACTGCCCTGTACGATGGGAAACAAGGTTTGAGATTTGCCATACAGAGGCTCAGTAGAATCAAATCTTTCGATACATCTTTGCAACCAACGATGGGTCATCTGCATTGAATTTTTCGCATAGTTGTAATCGCAAGGGTAGGGGGTACACTCATCAAAAGCCATCATGATATCAGAACCAATGATGCGTTGTGTATCCATTACATTTTCGGGGGTAAAGAATAGTTTAGATCCATCAAGATGGGAGCGGAATTCAACCCCTTCTTCTTTGATTTTGCGTATGCCACTCAAACTGAAAACCTGAAAGCCGCCACTATCAGTTAGCATGGGTTTATCCCAATTGATAAATTGGTGTATGCCTCCTGCTTTGTTTATCGCATCCAAACCTGGACGTAGGAAAATATGGTAAGTATTGGCAAGAATAATCTGTGCTTTAATGCGTTCTGAAAGCTCGGCTTGGTTTACTCCTTTTACAGTACCTTGTGTGCCAACAGGCATGAATATGGGAGTTTGTATCTCGCCTCTATCGGTGCTTATCACACCTGCACGTGCCTTGCTGTTTTTATCTGTGCTTGTTATCGAAAATTTCAAAAGCGTATGATTAGAAATGTGTAATAGAAATGTCTTTACTCAAAATGTAAAGAAATCTGAATCATTTGTGGTGAAATGCTTTGAATGGCATTGGTATATATCAAACCATCTTTATACATGGCACTTCCCCATGTTTGGCAATTCTTTATTTCAGGAGAGAATTTAAAATACTCGAAATAAAAATCGAATCCAAAACCAAACTCATATCCATAGGTGATGGGGTTAAGCGATACAACAGGTTTTTCAATCCCTCTGTTTCTTGAAACCGTTGATGAAAAATCGTAGCTAAATCTTGGGCCACCTACTACATAGAATCTTGAGTTTTTTCTTCTGGCTGATTTGTATTTAACTAGTAATGAAGCATCACAATAGGCAGATTCTACTTTAACCTCTTTGGTTCCAGAAGGGAATGTATAATTTAAGTTGCGTTGAACAAAAGATATGACAGGTGCCATAAGTCGTAAGTCCCAATATTTACCTATGTTTAAATTTGTAATAGCTCCCAAACCAATACCTGGGTAATTTACTACACCGATATTCATCAATGTATCTTTGGCAGTGAAGTCTGTATTTGGACTTACCTGCAATCTACCTATGTTAGTAGCTATGGTAAATCCAAAGTGTAGCTTCTTCAAGTCGTATTGCTCAAGGTTGGGTTGGGCATACGATTTTATCAAACTTGCGAGTCCAATAAATAGTATAAAAATTATTTTTCTGCTACGTAAAGCGTGCACGTTCCAAGGGTTAATGGTTTGGCAATAATATTTTTAAAACCGCATAATCGCAAATGACTGGCAAATTCCTCACCTTCAGGGAAGTGTTTTACGCTTTCTGGTAAGTAGGTATATGCATTGCTGCTTTTGCTTAATAGGTTACCCCATACAGGTAGGATGTAGGTAAAATAAAAATTGTATAATTGTTTGTAAGGAAACACCTTTGGCTTTGAAAACTCAAGCACCACAAGCTTTGCAGAGGTTTTCATTACACGGTTAATCTCTTTTAAGCCCGCATCTAAGTTTTCGAAATTTCGGACACCAAAAGCAACAGTTACCGCATCAAAGCTGTCTTTTTCAAAAGGCAAGTTTTCGCTATCGCCTTTCACCATTTCTATTTTTGAACCAAGATTGGCTGCAGTAATTTTCTCTCTTCCTTTCACTAGCATTTGTTCAGAAAGGTCAAGTCCCACAATCTTATCCGGATTCAATCTTATGGCTTCCAATGCCAAATCGCCTGTGCCGGTAGCTACATCCAAAATGTATTTTGGCTGACTTGCCTTTAATTCGTTGATGGCTTTTTTTCTCCATCCTTTATCTATACCCATTGACAGAAAACGATTTAAGAAATCATATTTCTCGGCAATGCTATCAAACATGGCTTCAACCTGCTGTTTTTTTGATGCTTCAGAACTTTGGTCTGGTTTTACTATTTTCATCTTTTTCGCTTACGAAAATAGCTATTACTAATAGCTTTTTCGTTAAAATGTTTCAATTTAATAAGGCTTATAGAAGCATAAAGTTTTAAGTCTATGTAGAAACTACTCAAAAAAACTAACTTCGCAAAATGGAAATTAAGTCGGCTGTTTTTCAAAGAAGTGCAAACAAACTAAGCGATTGCCCTACCGAATACCTGCCAGAATATGCATTTATCGGTAGAAGTAACGTGGGAAAATCTTCCTTAATTAATATGCTAGTGGCTAAAAAACAATTGGCCCGCACCTCATCCACCCCAGGAAAAACAGTAAGTTTAAACTATTACAAAATCAATGAAAATTGGTTTTTGGTCGATTTGCCTGGTTATGGTTATGCCAAGCGTAGCAAAACATTGAGAACTGAATGGGAGGCAACCTTGGAAAATTATCTACGTAAGCGTGAAAACTTGCAATGTGTTTTTGTGTTGGTTGATAGCCGTGTTCCACCCCAAATTAGTGATTTAAGTTTTATTAATTTATTGGGCGAGATTGGGGTTCCATTTGCCATTGTATTTACAAAATTAGATAAGCTAAAACCTGCTCAAGCGCAAGCCAATATAGTTTCTTTTGAGGAGGAAATGTTAAAAGATTGGGCTGCTATGCCACAGGTTTTTCAAACCTCATCAGAAAAGAAAATTGGAAGAGAAGATTTATTGGATTACATTAGTCAAATTAGTAAATCCTTTAACGTAGCAAAGGGCTAAATATGGATCAATTCGGTCTTATAGGTTATCCTCTTAAAAACAACTTTAGTAAGGATTTCTTTACGAAGAAATTTAATGAGCTTGGTTTATTAGATTATACTTATCGAAACATTCCTATTCCGGATATAGGATTATTGAAGGATATGCTTGTTTTTTACCCTACCTTAATTGGATTAAATGTTACTATACCTTACAAACAAGAAATTCTTCGATTTCTTGATGAAATTGACATTAGCGCTTTGGAGGTTGGCGCGGTAAATTGCGTTAAAGTTATTAGAGAATCTGCAAATCCTGATGAGTACAAGTTGATTGGTTATAATACTGATGTATACGGTTTTGAATTATCTCTAATTAATTTTGTTAAAGATATTTCAAAAATAAAAAAGGCCATTATACTTGGGAATGGTGGCGCTGCCAAGGCCATAAAATATGTGCTCCAGAAACATGGAGTGCAAATGATCTCTGTGACAAGACAAGCGACAGAGGATTGTATTGGTTATGAAGAATTGTCAAAGGAAATGATTGAATCATCGCAATTGTTGGTTAATTGCACCCCTGTAGGTATGTATCCTAATGAAAAGGATTTACTTCCAATACCTTTTGATTATATTAATGATGCACAATACTGTTATGATTTAATTTATCTACCAGAAGAACCTAGTTTCTTAAGAGAAGCCAAAAAGCAAGGTGCATCTATTAAAAATGGTCTAGAAATGCTGCATTTGCAAGCTGAAAAGAGCTGGGAAATATGGAATAATAGCTAATAGTTAACCTTAATTTTAAGAAATAAAATTTACTTAAGCTTGTTATGGAGTTATTTCAGATAATTTGCTTCTAACGCAAATTTCAATTTCTTTTTTACCTCATTGGCATTATACATTGCAGTGAAGGCGCTCCCAAGGTAATTGGCACCTTTCTCTCCACTTCCTTCGATTCCAATAACTTGGATACTTCTGCCCCCCTTGCTCCCGCATTCCTAGACCAGCTGAACTCATAGAAGGGATAGGTAATTCATATCTTATAGTTAAAAACTACTTTGTAGTAAGCTGTGTCTAGCGCCTTTTTATAAAAAGTTTCAAATGGAATAATGACTTCATAAAACATGATACCTCCATTATCAATATATATGGCAGCTTTTATACCTGAAGCGTTTTCAAGGAGTGAAATGCTCTTTCTCAAAAAGGCTGTTACTTCTGAGTTATTAGCTTCTAACAACTAACTTTTCATCATTTGCGATCTGCCTCGCAGGCTACCTACTTTTGTTTAAGGTTCATTGTCATTAGGTCTTTGATGTTTTACCTTGTTTTAATATGCTAGAGGGGTTACATAAATGAAACGGGAAATCCATTTTTACCCAAAGGGTTAATTTTAAAATCCATATCCGCCCTTAGTATTTTCAATTGGCTTAGTCTATCTGAAATTTTAACACATAATTATATATTTTTCTGCTCGTTGGAAATACTATAATTGATTTTGCTTTTGTAATCATAAAAGCGCAAGGGGTAAAACCAATCATCAATCAAATCATCCACAGCTACGATTGAATTCTGCCATTCTACTGAATCATAGGTTTTTGTGGAACAAGCCATGGCAAAACTGCTGAAAAATAAAATTGAAATAGGTAGGTTTTTCATGTTAAGTCTACAAGTCTATTGCACGATGTTAGCTTTGTTTTAAAATCTTTCCAATTGTTTTTATTAAATTAAAATCAAAATTATAGCCAATTATAAATTTATTTTGATTACGTGTAAATTTATTTTTTAAAAATGAAATAATTTTTATAATCTCGAACAAATTATGATGGATTTAATTGAATCTTACAAAGATGATATTTTGGTATTTGGGCCTGTTTTGGTCTTGTTTTATCTATATGTAAATTTTAAGAGAAAAATAACAAAAGAATTGGTCTGCCCAAAATGTAAATCAAACAAGACAGAACGATTAAAGCGCAGTGCTTTTTATAAAAATTTGCAGGTAATGAATATGAGTGAATTGAAAAAATTCAGATGTTTGAATTGTTATCGAATCTTCTATCAAAGCAAAAGAGGCTAAAGTTCTTATAAAATCTTCTGCATCATGGTTACATCCAGCAAACGACCAAATTTTCGTCCAACTTCTTTCAGCACACCCACCATTTCAAAACCAAATTTTTTGTGAATGTGTATGCTGATGTCATTGCCCTGGGTAATGCGTGATATAATGGTATGAACCCCTTCAGCCTTGCCTTGCTCCAAAACTTTTGTCATAAGCATTTGCCCAATGTTTTGTCCTTGACAGCTAGGCAAAATATAGACACTTAATTCAGCCGAATCATTATAAGCTTGCTTGTCGCTCCATTGGCTAAGACTTGCCCAACCTTGCAATTCACCTCCACGCATAGCAACAAACACACAGTATTTTTGGTTGTGTTTTTTCCACCATTGGACTATTTCTAAATCGCTTTTAGCTTCTGTATCAAAGGTGGCAGTACCGTGCAGAATGGCATCATTGTAAATAGAAAAAATGGCGGGTAAATGGCTTTCTTCAGCAGGTATAATTTCGATGCGAGTCATGTTTCTCTATTTGTGTATGGCAAACATACATTCTTTGACAAATATTGCACATGTATTAATTTAAAGGATTTAATAAAAACAAAAAAAAGTCAGGCGTTTCCACCTGACTTCTCATTTTGTATTTTTATTTCGATTTAAAATAAACCGTTTATTTCTGTTTCAATTCTTGAAATAACCTTACCCAAATCTTCAGGGCGTTCGGCATAATTCAAATCATCTACCTCAATAATGATATGCTTGTGTTTGTAAGTGCTAATCCAAGCTTCATATCTTTCGTTAAGGCGTTTTAAATAATCCAAACGAATGCTATCTTCATAATCTCTGCCACGCTTTTGAATATTGTTAACCAATGATGGAATAGAAGCTCTTAAATACACCAATAAATCTGGTGCTTTAATAGTTTGGTTTAGCGATTCGAAAAGTTTTTGGTAGGTTTCAAAATCTCGGGTGCTCATCAATCCCATTGAGTGAAGATTAGGTGCAAAAATGTTGGCATCTTCGTATATGGTTCTATCTTGGATGATGTTTTTCTTAGATTTTTGCAAACCCAAAACGGTATTGTAGCGGCTATTTAAAAAATAGATTTGCAAATTGAAGCTCCATCTTTGCATGTCTTCATAAAAATCGCTGATGTAGGGATTGTCTTCCACATCCTCATAATGAGGCTCAAATTTGTAGTGTTTCGACAAAAGTGTAGTCAATGTTGTTTTTCCCGATCCTATGTTTCCTGCTATGGCTAAATGCATACTTTTTTTATTTATTTCAACTTACGATTTTAATTAATTGTTAAGAGATGATTTTAACAGACTTTCAACATTTTGTTTAATCGCTTTCTTTCAAACTTATTGTGTTTATAATTGTATTGTTATTATTAAGTTATGAAGGAATCAAAACGCAATATATTGTTTTTAGTACTGGGTTCGTTTTTTATTGCCAATGCCATCATTGCCGAGTTTATAGGTGTGAAGATATTTTCGCTCGAAAAAACCCTTGGCTTTGAGCCTGCCAATTGGCATCTCTTTGGCTTCGAACTCTCGTTTAACATGACCGCAGGTGTTATTCTATGGCCCATAGTGTTTGTGATGACAGACATTATTAACGAGTATTTTGGGCACAAAGCAGTAAGGCTTTATTCTTTAATTGCAGCCACTTTGATAGCTTATTCATTTATTGGTGTTTTTACTGCCATACATGCCACAGGTGCAGATTTTTGGAATACCAAGCAAACTGAAAGCGGTCCTTTAGATATGAATTTGGCTTATAATTCCATATTTGGTCAAGGTTTATGGATTATAATAGGTTCATTGGTGGCTTTTTTATTGGGGCAATTAATAGATGTAAAGGTCTTTCATTGGGTGCGTCAAAGCACTGGTGATAAGCATCTTTGGCTTAGAGCGACCATCAGTACCTTGGTATCGCAACTGATAGATAGCTTTGTGGTGCTTTACATTGCCTTTTATTTGGGCAAATTAAATACCCCCGACCAATGGCCATTGTCCCAGGTTTTGGCCATTTGCATTGTAAATTATGTTTACAAATTCACCGCAGCATTTGTGATGATTCCTTTTCTTTACTTTATTCACAAGCTCATTGATGCTTATTTGGGTAAAGAACTGGCCGAGAAAATGATTCACGAAGCCGCTAATTCGGAATAGATGTTTGATATGAGTAATATTTCGTCATTCTGAGGCACGAAGAATCTATTGCGCATTTATATGTGTGAGTATAGTTTTTATAATCAGAGATTTATCGATTGATGAAACTTGATATGGTTACTACTAAACAGCTAACATCTATTTGTGAACATAATTGACATTGTTTTATAAATTCAATTTATAAATTGCGTAAACTGTTTTGGAACATTGTTTGACTAATCTTTAAGTATAATAAAAATCGAAGTATATATACATGGAAGCAAAATTTTCGCCACGCGTTAAAGACGTAATTAGCTATAGCCGTGAAGAGGCTATAAGATTAGGGCACGATTACATAGGTACCGAGCACTTGCTGCTTGGCCTTATCAGGGAAGGTGATGGCAAGGCTATTAAGACCCTTCAGGCTTTGGATATAGACAAGATAAAGCTAAAGAGAACTATAGAAGATGCCATTAAAAATACTGCCTCAAACAATACCAATTTTGTAAACATCCCCCTTACAAAGCAAGCTGAAAAGGTGCTTAAAATAACCTACCTTGAAGCAAAAATCTTCAAGACTGATATCATAGGTACAGAGCACCTTTTACTGTCAATATTGCGGGATGAAGACAATTTGGCTTCGCAAATCCTTTCGCAGTTTGGCATTAACTACGATATCATGAAAGCAGCCATTGAGAACAATATTTCAGAAGTGAAAAACGAAGCTCCC
>CANHJJ010000069.1 GCA_947460565.1 Bacteroidota bacterium | reverse complement strand
GACATTTACAAAGAAAGTAAGGAACTGCAAATTGGTTTCTGGATTTTTAGTGGGTGCTAATAAGTTAACGCCTGTATTGGTTATTAAACTCCAATTGTTGTGTTTGCCACTTCCATTGATTCCAGAAAAAGGTTTTTCATGCAATAACACTTTGAAGCCATGTTTTTTACCAACTTTCTCCATCAAATCCATAAGCAATTGATTATGGTCGATAGCCAAATTGGCTTCTTCAAAATTAGGAGCACACTCAAATTGAGAAGGTGCAACCTCATTGTGACGAGTTTTTAATGGAATACCTAATTTGTACGACTCTGTTTCCAAATCAACCATAAAGTCATGAACCCTTGGTGGAATTGATCCAAAATAATGATCTTCTAATTGTTGGCCTTTTTCTGGAGATTGACCCAACAAGGTTCTTCCGGTTAACATTAAATCAGGGCGAGCGTAGAATAACGCCTCATCAACCAAGAAATACTCTTGTTCGATACCTAATGAAGCATAGGCTTTGGTAACATTTTTATCAAAGTAGTTTGAACAAACCGAAACAACCGCTTTTTCAACCGCATGAAGTGCTTTTAACAAAGGGGCTTTGTAGTCAAGAGCCTCGCCAGTATACGAAACAAATATGGTAGGAATACACAAGGTTTTGCCATTATTGCCTTCCATAATAAAAGCAGGTGATGATGGATCCCAAGCAGTGTAACCTCTCGCTTCAAAGGTGTTTCTTATACCACCATTTGGAAAACTAGATGCATCTGGTTCTTGCTGTACCAAGGCATTTCCTGAAAATATTTCCATTGAACGTCCATCTTCTGTTGGTTCAAAAAAAGCGTCATGCTTTTCGGCAGTTGCCCCTGTTAATGGTTGAAACCAATGCGTGTAATGTGTGGCACCTCTATTTATAGCCCAACTTTTCATACCTGCTGCTACTTCTTCTGCCACAGCACGATCAATTTTTTCACCTTTAATGATTGCATTGCTTACTGCTTTGTAAGCAGACTTAGACAAATAGCTTTTCATTGCGTTATCATTAAACACATTGATGTTATAATAATCAGACACCTTTACAGATGGTGGTAATACTGAAATTGGCACTCTATTAAGTGCTGTTTGTAGGGCTTGGTTTCGAACTAACGACATATTTTTGTGTTTTAGTGGGTTATCTTATCTATTTTTCGAGACAAATGTAACATATCTTATAAAAAAATTACTTTTTTATACCTAAAAATGACAAAAAATGGAAAAATTTCTACTTATGGTGTAAAAAGTATCAAAAATAACCCTTCAATAGAGTATTTTTATCAAAAATACCTTAAAATAGGGTAATTATTTTATAAAACTTGCCATTTTTCAATTCTATTTTTATCAAAATCGCACCTTGCTATAGCTAATTTATAGATTATTTATCATTTGACAATTCATTTTTCACCAAAATTGAACCATTCGATGTTTAATAATTGAGAAAAATGAAATTGATAGGTTTGAATTACCTAATTCATGATAATTAATGGAATGGATTAAACGCAAAAGAGGCGCGCAGCTTTGCTGCGCGCCTCTTTTGTTCAAATAATCTAAATATTATAAATCGAATTTAACCAAATGCTTAAATTCAGAAATTCTGTTTTTCAATTCATCGTTATTTAAATTTACTATCCTTTCTGTTCCAAATCTTTCAACACAGAAACTCGCCATAGCCGAACCATAAATAATTGCATTCTTCATATTGTCGAAGCTAATATCATTGGTTTTTGCAAGATAACCAATAAATCCGCCTGCAAAGGTATCACCAGCTCCTGTTGGGTCAAATACTTCCTCTAAAGGAAGCGCAGGGGCAAAGAATATTTGCTTACCATGGAATAGTAATGCACCATTTTCACCTTTTTTGATAATTAAATACTTAGGACCCATCTCTTGAATTTTAGCAGCTGCTTTCACCAAAGAATACTCACCAGACAATTGTCTAGCCTCCTCATCGTTGATGGTCAATACATCAACCATGCTGATGGTCTTGCGCAAATCATCCATAGCTATCTCCATCCAAAAGTTCATAGTATCCATAACAATTAGTTTTGGGCGCTTGGTTAATCTTTCAATTACCGTTTGTTGAACCTTAGGTGTTAAATTACCTAGCATTAAATAATCACAGTTTTGATAAGCATCCGGAATAATTGGGTCAAAATCACCTAATACATTTAACTCTGTAGTTATGGTGTCCCTAGAATTCATATCAGTGTGATATTTACCACTCCAAAAGAATGATTTTTCACCTTTTTTCACTTGTAAACCATCTGTGTTTACACCATGTACGTTCAAATGAGCAATAAAATCATTTGGAAAATCATCACCCACAACAGCTACTAAATTTACATTCTGTGTAAAGTAAGATGATGCCAAGGCGATGTAAGAAGCGGCCCCACCAACTATCTTATCGGTTTTGCCAAAGGGGGTTTCAATAGCATCAAATGCCACACTACCAACTACTAATAAACTCATAGAAATATTTTTTTTATTTTTTCGCTACAAATATTGCGTATTTAATTCTATAAACCTATAATTGCACTCCCAAAAAGGAAAATTCCTTGATAGCTCAGCTGGTTAGAGCGAGTGACTGTTAATCACTAGGTCCCTGGTTCGAGTCCAGGTCAGGGAGCAAAATAAGAAAGCCACCAACAGGTGGCTTTTTTTATGGTATTAATTTTGGACGAGAAGTTTATCCCGATGCAATAGCTGTGCGAAATATAAGCAACAGATATGCTATCGGGGAGTCCAGGTCAGGGAACATCAAAAAGCCGCAAGTCCTGTGACTTTTTTAATTCACTCTCATATCCACTCTCACATTCACTCTAAATCAATTTTTAAGGGTATTTATTCAAAAATTTCACCCAACAAAAAAAGCTTGCACTTATTAGGTGCAAGCTTCCATAATGAAATCTTTACTATATCTATTAATTATCTAATTTGTGCCTTTTGTCAGGGCTATGTTGGCAAGTTTGTGGGATAACAAATTTAGTCCCACAATAAATGCAATTTACACCATTACAAACACCAACATGTTTTTTAGTCGGACTATGTTGACATGTTGGACCAGGAAAATGATCCGCACCGCAATATCTACAAATCATTTTTCTATTTTCAGCCATATTATACTTTTTTATTTATAACAAATATAAAAATCTAACCATTAAATCAAAAATATCTACAATAAATTTAATTGAAATTGGCGTGTAAGTATGAACCCCACTAATTGTTCCTTGTATTTTTTCTAACCATAGCAATTAATTAAATTGGCATACATAAAATTTAACAGATACAATTACCCCATTCCAATTCCCTGTCGTAACAAAGGAAAGGCAATTATTATCAATTGCATAAAAGGCGCTATCCCATTCATTAATATTATTTACTTCTTTGTTTTTGATTCGCTTTAAAATTGGATTCTTATAACTTTTTCGTAACCAATGTTCATATTGATCGGGAACCTGTAAAATGTCAATAATTGTAGTTACGGTGAAAGATTCAAATTCTTGATGAATATATTGTTTTGCTCTTTCTTGGTCTTTGTTAGCATGGTTACTGCCAAAGTTTGGCGGCTGCCATGTTCCATTTGTTCCTAACTCTATGATGTAATCAACATTTTTGTTCTTCTTATCATTCCAAGCAATTATATCTACTCGGTTAATTTTTTCTCCTTTGGGATTAAAACTAAACTCCGTTTCAATATTCTTATTTTCTTTATATAATTCATCAAAAAGACAATCCCTCACATAGTTCTCTATTCCACCTTTCATTGCCATTTTTACAAAGCAAGGTGATTCAAATTCACTTTTTTGATTCTTTAATGCGTTTACTATTTGTTCTTTATTCATGTTTAATAATTAAGTTAAATTTACGACTTTCGAATAAAAAGATTTATTTTGAATAACAATATAAGATTAGTAAAAATGATTTATGGAACAAAGTGAAATTTTTATTGAATTAACAAGGTTAGCAGAACAACACAAGTTAACTGGAGACGATTTGGAAGATGTCAAAGACTCTGATTCTATCGAAATGGATGCATGGGAAGTTGTTTACCAATATTGTCTTGATAGGCATTACAAGACACCCAAAAAATTTCTTGAAAACAAACCAATTTTTGAGGATGATAATCCTTTTGGTGAAAAGAAATGGTTCATTGATACTTTAATAGTTTCAAATGCTGATGTTGCTGAAATTGCTTATTATTTGGTTTCAAAATTTTGGCCTGAAGAATTTTCAAGTAAAGAAGATTATATCGAATCTGTAATGGAACATTTGGAATCACCAGATTTGTTTTATTGAACATTACGTTTTCCCAAAAACTCAAACCCCTAATTTCCCAATAATTCCATATAAAATTAACTCATTTTGGTTGCAACTTTCGTCAATTAGGGGAGCAAAATAAGAAAGCCACCAACAGGTGGCTTTTTTTATGGTATTAATTTTGGACAAGAAGTTTATCCCGATGCAATAGCTGTGCGAAGTATGAGCAAAAGATATGCTATCGGGGAGTCTAGGTCAGGGAGCAATCCCGCTAGCCTTATTACTAATTAAAATTTTGCTATTTAGATGTTTAGTAATTTGAGTGGGCTACTGCTTGAAGATTATGGTATTACCTTGCACTATTACTTGTGCTTCACATCCCAATTTTATAGCCAAATTTTCATTTTGATGGCCTGAAGGAAAATTAAAAAATAGAGGGTAGTTGTATTCTGATAATGTATCAGAAATTATCTCTTCACATGTTTTGTTAAAGGCAAATGGGGCATCATTTTCGTTCATTTTTGTCATCCCCCCTACCAATAATGCCTTGAGATTTTTTAGTTTACCAGAGCGTTTTAATGCTTGCATCATTCTATCTATATGGTAATAATATTCTCCTACGTCTTCAATAAAGAGAATTTTGTTACCCCAATCCATATCGCTTTTGCTTCCCAATATGCTACATAATACAGAAAGGTTACCACCAATAACAGTTCCTTCGCAGTCCGCATTTCTATTGAGGGTATGTATTGGAAAGGAATAATTAATGAAGGAGCCAAATAGTGCTTCTTTTAGACTATCATCACTTTTAGCGTCAAGGCCCATAGTAACAGGCATACAGGAATGAAGGGTTTGAATTGCAAAATTGTTTTGAATATGAGAATGCAAAACGGTTATATCGCTAAACCCACATAACCATTTTGGGTTTTTACTAAAATGACTAAAATCCAGTAAGTCTATCATTCTTACCGTGCCATAACCTCCTCTAGCTCCAATGATAGCCTTTATAGATTCATCATCTAATAACTTTTGAAAAGCCATAGACCTTATTTGGTCACTACCTGCTAGGGCATCTTTCCTTTCATAAATACTATCGCTTAACACGACTTTTAATCCCCATGATTCAAAAATTTTCACGGCAGGAAGAATGATGTTTTGATCCACATGTCTTGCTGTAGCTACAATAGCAATGGTATCACCAACTTTAAGATATGGGGCATGCATGTTTTAAAGGAGCTTAAGTATATTTATCATTAAACTTGATTTTCAAATCAGTAACGATTTGTTTTACCTCTTGTTCCCTCTCTTTATCGCAAATAATTAAGGCATCAGGGGTGTCAACCACTATAATATTGTTAAGACCTTTTACTACCAATACCTTATTATCTTCTGATTTGGATTTATTGATAAGGCAATTTTCAACTTCATAGGTAAAAATGTTTTTACCTTGTATGACATTATTACTTTCATCCTTATTAGAAATATCGAATAAAGAAGTCCAAGTACCTAAATCACTCCAACCAAACTCGCTAGGAATAACAAATACATTATCAGCTTTTTCCATAATACCATAGTCAATTGAAATGGATTTACATTCTTCATAGAATTTTCTTACAGTTTCAGTTTCGTCTGGTGTATTTAGCGAATCTAACTTTTCATCAAACAAATCATATTGCTCTGGTAAATATTGTTTAAAGGCTTTTCTAATACTTGAAACACCCCAAATAAAAATGCCTGCATTCCATAAAAACTCACCCGTTTCAACAAACATCTTGGCAATTTCGATACTTGGTTTTTCCGTAAAGGTCTTTACTTTATGGATCCCTGGCACTGGTTCGTTTTCTATGAATTGTATATATCCATATCCTGTATCGGGTCTGCTTGGGCGAATACCCAAAGTTACCAAAGCATGATTTTTTTGCGCATAATTCATTCCAAGTTCAACATAATCTAAGAACTTCTGACTGTCTAAGATAAGATGGTCGCTTGGCGCCACAATACAAATTGCATGGGTATTAATCTTATAGATTTTAGCGCATGTATATGCGATACAAGCAGCAGTGTTTTTAGCAGTTGGCTCACCTAGAATGCAACTTTCAGGCATGTTTGGCAATTGTTCTTTAACCAAATTTATATAAGCAACATTTGTTATAATAAAAATATTCTCTGGTAAAAAACTTTCTAAAAACCTATCATATGTTTGTTGTAATAGTGATTTTCCAATTCCCAATATATCTATAAACTGTTTTGGATAATGACTTCTACTTGCGGGCCAAAACCTACTACCAACTCCTCCGGCCATAATAATGGCATAATTATTCTTGTTTTTTTCCATGTATAATTTTTATCAATCTTAGCTAAAAAATACCAAACAAAGTATTATTATTGACTGAACTTATGTACCGCAAATAAATACCTAAACCTTTATTTTTAAAAACTGTATTTATACACTACATTCGTATTCCTTTTTTTATGAAAAAGTATTGATATGAAGGATGTTAAGCAAAAAAAAGAAACAAAGTCTACTAAAACTGTAAAAGTTACTACGTCTGTTACTGCGGAAGTTGTGATCGCTGAACCAACAGAAATAGTAAGCCGTGCTGTAAAACCTAAGGTACCTACTATTGGTGTTTTAGACCTAAAAAAGGCACTCCAAGAGTATTTTGGGTTCGATTCGTTTAAAGACGAACAGGAGAAAATTATACGCAATCTATTAGAAGGACAAGACATTTTTGTTATTATGCCAACTGGTGGTGGAAAATCTATGTGTTACCAGTTGCCTGCATTAATTAGTCAAGGTACAGCAATTATCATTTCACCCCTTATTGCTCTGATGAAGAACCAAGTAGATCAAATTAGGTCACTTGGAAATGAGAATGTTGCTCATTTCTTGAACTCGTCATTAAATAAGACAGAAATAGCCCAAGTAAAAAACGACATCAGTGCGGGGCATACAAAAATGTTATACATAGCCCCTGAAACACTTAAAAAAGATGAAACGATTGATTTCCTTAAATCAATTAAAATTTCTTTTGTTGCAGTTGACGAAGCGCATTGTATTTCAGAATGGGGTCATGATTTTAGACCTGAATACCGCAGAATTAAAGCCATGATTAAGGAAATAGAAGATGTGCCTGTAATCGCTTTAACTGCTACAGCCACCCCCAAGGTGCAAGCAGATATTCAGAAAAATTTACAGATGTTGGACGCAAAGGTCTATAAATCTTCATTCAATAGATCTAATCTGTATTACGAAGTTAGGTCAAAAGGAAAGAAAGGTGATGCCATTAAGGATATCATTGCCTATATCAAACCTAAAAAACATAAATCTGGAATTATTTATTGCTTAAGCCGTAAAAAGGTAGAAGAGATATCAAGCATGTTGGTGGCCAATGGAATTAAGGCATTACCATACCATGCGGGTCTTGATGCCAAGGTAAGAGCTGATCACCAAGATAAGTTTTTGATGGAAGATGCTGATGTGATTGTTGCTACCATCGCATTTGGGATGGGTATTGATAAGCCAGATGTGCGTTTCGTGATTCACTACGATATTCCTAAGAGTATTGAGGGCTATTACCAAGAAACAGGCCGTGCAGGTAGAGATGGATTAGAAGGCGAGTGTGTGCTTTACTATAACCCTGCTGATGTAGATAAACTAGAAAAATTTTTAAAAGACAAACCTGTTGCCGAAAGAGAAATAGGGGAGTTGTTGATATTTGAAACACAGGCCTTTGCTGAAACCTCAGCATGTAGACGTAAATTCTTATTACATTATTTTGGAGAAGAATTTGATGAAAACAAATGCCAAGGTATGTGTGATAACCACCGCCATCCGAAAGAAAAAGAAGACGCAACAGATGCAGCTAAATTGGTATTGGAAACTATCAACGCTGTTAAAGGAAAACATATCATCAAAACCATTTGTGAGATTATCGTAGGTAAAAAATCACATGAAGTTACATTAAGTGGCCATGAAACACTTCCTCAATTTGGAAAAGGCAAAGACAAGGATGAGAATTATTGGAAATCAGTAGTTAGGGTTGTTTTGCTGAATGGATATATAACCAAAAACATCGAAAATTATGGGTTGTTAAGTGT